>CALFHG010000269.1 GCA_937875805.1 uncultured Nitrosopumilaceae archaeon | reverse complement strand
TAGTGTGGAAAGGTATGGCGCCGTAGACATGCCTCCAACATCTATAAAATCTGCTCCTTGATCTTCCATTAGTTTAGCAGTATTTTTTATGAGAGTTTTGCTAGTATTAACAGACTTTTTGTGAAATGATTCAGGACTAGTATTTAGAATTCCCATAATTCGAACAGGATTCTTTCCACCTACACTCACATTACCAATTTTTGCCACATGGTTTATCAAATCTAATGCAATTTGAGTGATATGATGATTGTAGGTTGGAAAAAGAGGTACTCAGATATTTTAAAAGAATTCAAGTATAGTGAAAAAAAAGATAAAGAATCATCTATTCTTTTAAATTCAATTTTAAAAAAATCTGACGTTAACAAAAAAATTTCTAAGTTAATCAAAGGAAAAACTGTTTTAGTCATAGGTTCTGGACCATCTTTGTCATATGCCATTCCAAAATTAAAAAATTATAAAAAAATTATAAAAATTGCTGCAGATAGTTCAATAAAACCACTTGTAGAAAATGGAATAATTCCAGATATCATTGTCACAGATTTAGATGGAGATAAAAAAATATTAGAAAAAATTGGAAAGACAAATTCAATTTTTGTTGTACATGCACATGGAGACAACATAGAAAAGCTAGAATTTGTTAAAAAATTTAAAAATTGTATTGGAACAACACAGTCAATCCCATTTAGTAAAATTGAAAATTTCGGAGGTTTTACAGATGGAGATAGAGGAGTATTCTTGGCAAATCATTTTCAAGCAAAAAAAATTATTCTATGTGGGATGGACTTTGGAAAAAGAATAGGAAAATTTTCAGAAACTAAGAGATCAGAAAGGAAGATAAAATTGAAAAAATTAAGAAAAGGCGAATCACTTTTAAAATGGCTATCAACCTTTACAAAATCAGAATTATTTACCACTTCAAAATCAATTAAAGGATTTAAAAAAATATCATTCAAAGAGATGGATATTATAATTACCTAGAATGCATTTAATACCCATTCATGATTAATCAAATTATGAAATTCTCAGAGGAGCAAGTGAAAGAAATTGTCGCCTTGAAAGAAAGTTTGATCGAGCAAATTAACAAACATCAGGAAGGGGTTGAAATGTTAGAGAAAAATATCACAGTTTTAGACCTGTTTTTGAAAAATTCTAGTTTTACAAAAGCTTCTCAATTAGAAATAAAAAAAGATGAAGTTAAACCAGAGATCATAGAAAAACCTGTGGAAAATTCAATTCCAATCAAAAGAGTTAATGACGGTAAAATTATTGCCAAAGCATTCGTTACACCAGATCAAGTCTCCATAGTTTTAGATAATGAAATTGCAGTTAATGTAGATACTCCCCCTTTCAAATCATTCTTCTTAGATAGAATAATTGGAGAGATGAAAAAGAAAGATACAGTAGAAGCAGAGAATGGAAAAATCCAAAAAGAATCAGTTATCGATTATATTATTAATAAAAACGGGGCAAACATTAGAGAAATTATAATTAAAAACTACAGACAAAAAGAAAGAGTAAACGAGTTAATTAACACAGCAGGATGGTCATTAACCAGAATGCTTGAAAATCTAAACAAGTGATATTATGGACAAAATTGTAGTTTTAGATTTTGGATCACAATACAGTCATTTGATTTGTAGGAGAATTAGAGAATTTTCTGTGTATGCAGAGCTTGTTCCATATAATATCAGTTATGATGAATTACAAAAGCTAAATCCTACAGGAATAATTTTTTCAGGTGGTCCGTCAAGTGTTTATAATTCAGACGCTCCAGTTCCAGAAAATAAAATTTATGATATGGGTTTACCCTTACTTGGGATTTGTTATGGTCATCAATTAATTGTTAACAAGTATGGAGGGAAAGTAAAAAGAGCAAATAAGGAATATGGTTCATCAGTACTAACAATTGATAGCGATAAAGATCTTTTGAGTGGAATTGGAGAATCAGTTAGAGCATGGATGAGTCATGGTGATGAGGCAGAGCAAATTCCAGAAGGTTTCAAAATAATTGGACATACAGAAGGTGCAAAAGCAGCAGCAATTGCATCAGAAGAGAAATCAATCTATGGAATTCAATTTCATCCTGAAGTGGTACACACAGAGCAAGGTATAGAAATTCTAAAGAATTTTGTTTTAAAAGTTTGTGGGGCAAAACAAGATTGGACTATGGAGAGTTTTATCGATACAGCAGTTGAGAAAATTTCAAAGATTGATGGAAATGTACTTTGTGGAGTAAGTGGAGGTATAGATTCCACTGTTGTTGCATTACTAATCCATAAAGCAATTGGAGATAGACTAAAGTGTGTTTTTGTAGATAATGGTTTGTTACGATTAAACGAAGAAAAAGAGGTTGAAGAAATGTTCAGAGATAATTTCAATGTAGATTTTACAGCTGTAAATGCAGGAAATGTATTTCTAGGAAAACTCAAAGGTGTAGAAGATCCTGAAAGAAAAAGAAAAATTGTAGGTGAAGAATTCATTCGTGTTTTTACTAAATTTGCTGAAGAAAATGGTCCTTTCAAATGGTTAGCTCAAGGGACATTATATCCAGATGTAATTGAAAGTGGTGTATCAAAAGGACCTGCTGCAGTAATAAAATCTCATCACAACGTAGGAGGATTACCAGATTGGCTCAATTTAGAAATTTTAGAACCACTGAGAGATTTGTATAAAGACGAAGTAAGGAAAATTGCAAAAATTCTCAAGGTTCCAGAAAAACTTTTCATGCGACATCCGTTTCCAGGTCCTGGCTTATCAGTTAGAATAATTGGAGAAGTGACACCGACAAAATTAGAAATTTGTAAAGTAGCTAGTAAGATTGTGGAAGAAGAATTGATGGAGGCAGGTTTGTATGAAAAAGTATGGCAAGCATATGCAGCAGTAGGAGATGATAAGGCAGTAGGAGTTGTTGGTGATGAACGCAGATATGGGAATATAGTCATGATCAGGGTTGTAGATTCAATTGATGCAATGACTGCAGATTGGACAAGATTACCACATGGATTGTTAGAAAAAATGAGTAATAGAATAACAAATGAAATTGAAGATGTAACTTGGGTAACTTATACCATTTCAAGTAAACCACCTGCAACCATTGAGCCCCAGTAGTGATAAAAATGGAATATGAAAAAATCTGTGAAATGATTTTAGAATGTGATAAAAATATTCGATATGTTGGCATCTATGATTATGGAGAACTTTATGATATAATGCGGCCAGGATTAAAGAATTATTTATCGAGAGAAGAAACAGAGTTGTCCTTATCTCAGGCAATTTATCGTTGGGCTACACGTAAAAAAACAGCAGATAAAATTGGAAAGCCAATTTATGCACTAGCAAAATATGAAAAAATTTATCGAGTGACTATTCCAATCGGAGGAGCAGGGTTAATTTTGATTAGCACTGAATTAGATTCAGATGTAAATAGCATTGTAGAAAAAATTTTAACAATTAAAAATAAATATTCTTTATAATTTTAAATTGATATGGATTTTCATGTTTTTGACACATATGTAAAGGCAAAAGATGGACATACAATGCATTTTGATGTTGTTACAGATACAAGTGATATAAAAAAAGCAATTTCATTTGCAAAAGAATGGTTAAAATCAATTGGAGAAGAATCATCTACAGTAACCACAAGTGAATGTAAATTTTGCCATACACAATCAGTTCCAGAAGATATGGAGATTGAAATTATGACTGATGGGTACTCTATTTCAAAGATAGAAGGATGTCCAAATTAGAGCATACATGCACCAAAAACACCTGCTGAATCACCTAATTCATTTTTTAAAATAGGTGTATCAACTAAATCAGAAAACACTTTACTGTAAACTGATTCTTTTCC
>CALFHG010000268.1 GCA_937875805.1 uncultured Nitrosopumilaceae archaeon | reverse complement strand
ATGCACTATACATCATCATATCTATCTTTTTCACTGGCAGGTTTTCCAATACCTATAGCATTAGTTGGATCACAGAGATCATCAGATCGTGCATCATCAGATGCTGCATTAAATCTAATTGGAGCAATAAAATTTCTCACTAAATCTAAAACAAATGGAATCTACATAGCAATGCATCAAGATGAAAATGATGAAACAATTGCTTGTCATATTGGAACAAGAGTAAGAAAAAACCACACTAGTAAAAGAGGAGCATTTCAAACAGTAGGAAATGATCCTGCATTTTTAATTGTAAATAGTGAAATTCATAATAACATGAAGGATAATTTTTTTACAACTAACAAATACAATCCTAAAATAAAAATAAATGAAAAAGTTGCCCTAGTAAAATATTATCCAGGATATGATCCAAATATGTTGAAAAATATCATAGACACTGGATACAAAGCAATAATTTTTGAAGGTACTGGATTAGGACATATCGGAGAAAATATGTATCCAATAGTAAAAATGGCAAATGAAAAAGGCATCTTTATGGGAATGACTTCACAGTGTATAGATGGTAGAGTGAGAATGACAGTTTACGAGAGTGGTAGAGATCTTTTAGATTTAGGAATAATCCCTCTAGAAAACATGATTCCAGAAATTGCATTGGTAAAGGCAATGTGGGCTACAGGAAACACTGAAAATCGTGAAGAAATTAAAGAAATCATGCTCAATAGAATTGCATCAGAATTTTCAATATAATCAGGTGTCAGTATGGAAGAATTCTCAATAAAAAATGCAGGTGTCAAAGTAGGATTAGAAATCCATCAACAATTAGCAACAAACAAGAAATTATTTTGCAACTGCAATCCAATAGAGTCTGATGAATATTCAATAAAATTTCAAAGAAAATTACGTGCATCTAAAAGTGAATTAGGAGAATTTGATCCTGCGGCACTGTTTGAAAGCACAAAATCAAAGACAATAATGTATTATGCAAATAATGAAAGTAGTTGTTTAGTTGAACAAGATGAAGAGCCACCACATGAACTAGATGAAGATGCAAGAAAAATTGCATTGATTATTTCTTCTGCTTTAAAATCAAATATTTTCAGTGAAATTTATCCAATGAGGAAAACAGTAATTGATGGTTCCAATACAACTGGATTTCAACGTACTATGTTAATTTCCCAGGGGGGATTTTTTAATACAGGAGAAACAAAGATAGGAATTCAATCAATTTGTTTAGAAGAAGATGCTGCCAAAAATTTAGGAGATGAAGGTTCTGTAAGAAAATTTGGTTTAGAACGTCTAGGAATTCCTTTAGTTGAAATTGCAACAGAGCCTTTTGAAGTTGAATTAACAGAAATTAAAAAAATTGCACTATCACTAGGAAGAATTTTGAGAAGTACAAAAAAAGTAAAAAGAGGATTAGGATCTATAAGACAAGATGTTAATGTATCAATAAAAGATGGAGGAGGAGTCGTAATTGAAGTAAAAGGAGTACAACAATTAGATCAATTAGAAAAAGTTGTAGAGTATGAAGCTAAAAGACAACATGGTTTGTTAAAAATTTCAAAAAAAATTCAAGAAAAAAATTGGATTTATGATAAAGAAGACAATAAAGACATTACAGAACTATTTTCAGAATGTAAATCAAAAATTATTCAAACTGCCTTGAAGAAAAATCAGAAAATCATGGCAATTACATTTAGAAATATGGCTAAAATGTTTGGATATTCACCATACGAAGGCATAAGATTAGGGAAAGAAGTAGCAGAATTAGTTAGATTTTTTGGAATAGGAGGAGTTTTTCATTCAGATGAATTACCCAACTATGGAGTAGAAGAAATAGATTTAGAAAAATTAAAGAAATTTTCAAAGATTAATGAAAATGATGCTTTTTTGATTTTAGCATCACCTGAAGAAAAAATTCACACTGTTATTGATCAAATTATTTTAAGAATTGAGTATATCAAGAATCATGGAATACCAATAGATACTAGATTAGCTACTCAAACTGGGGAAACAAAATTTCTTAGACCAAGACCAGGGGCAGCTAGAATGTATCCTGAAACAGATATTCCTCCAATAATTATTACAAAGAAGGAATTATTAGAAGCAGAAGAAAATATTCCAAAATCTTGGGATGATTCTATCAAAGAACTAGAAACAAAATACAAACTTAATCCACAATTAGCTGAACAAATTTTTGATTCACGATATATTGGATTATTTGAAAAAATTGTTGAAAAAATTAAAACTAATCCTACATTTGTTGCATCAATTCTTTGTTCAACAATTACAAATTTAGAAAGAAGTGGTTTAAATTCAGATTTACTAAAAAATGAGGAAATTCTCAAATTATTTAATTTATTAGAAGATGGGGAAATTGCTAAAGAATCAATTGAAATTATTTTTGAAAGTATAATGTCTGGAAAATCAAAAACTACAGAAGAAGCAATGAAAAATGCATCAATTGAGTCTGTTAATGAAGAAGAAATAGAGAAAATTATTGTAGATATAGTAGAGAAAAATGAAGGAATAATTAAAAATCAGAAAGAGAGAGCAGTTGGACCATTAATGGGAATTGTTATGAAAGAACTAAGAGGTAAAGCTTCTGGAGAGATAATCAACAGTCTTCTATTAAAAAATATTAAAAAGAAATTAGAAAATGCTAGTTAATAGATGCGGGAAGTGGGATTTGAACCCACGAACTCCTAAGAGATAAGGATCTGAACCTTACACCGTTGACCAGGCTGGGCGACTCCCGCATTGGAAAATTTTGAGATCTAGAATAAGTTTCTTTATTATACTATGGAACAATCATACCAGATTAATCAAGTGATAAAATGGAATTTAGAGAAGTATATTGTACAAATTGTAAGAAAGTTTTAGGACGCTATAATACTAAATTCTATAGCGAGGACAAAATTAATGAATTAATGAATGTGACACATGTTACACACATTAGAAATGGTCATCATGTTAACATTAGAAAAGTTAAAAAAAATTAATTGAGTTTTATTTTTTCTATTGCTTCTGAAAGATTTGAAACGCGGTGGATTTTATTTTCAGAAACGTGTTGATTCCATGGTTGTGAATATAGAATTACTTTTTTATTATTTTTAAGGAATTGTTCTGCATTTAATGGAGAATCATCAATAAACACATCATAATCTAAATCAGCTTTCATAGGACCATCAATTACTGATACATAATTATCATATTCAATATTATGATGATCCAACCAAGATTTTACAAAAGAGTCAGTAGAACGTTCTCTAGCAGTTACAATATCTACTTGACCAATATCGGTAAGAGATTTTGTTATGGATGATAAATTTTTTTCAGTGGTAGGAATTGTCATCCAATTTTTCCAACATGAACTAAGTTCAGTGTAAAAATCATAACGATCTATTTTAAATTCATTCCAAAATTCCCAACTAGTTATCTGATGTTTAGCAATTTCAGGTCTAATAGAATTACTATAATTTAACCAAGACATTATAACATCAGCAAGTACACCATCAACATCTAATGCAATTTTCATTTTTTATCACTAATCATTAGTTTTTTGAAATTCATCTAAAAGATTTTTTTGATGTTTACTGAGTTTTTTAGGAACGTTTACTACGATTCTTACAAATTGATCCCCTTTTCCCCTAGAATTGATATGAGTAACACCCTTTCCTTTTAGTTTGATAATAGTATTTGGTTGACTGCCAGCATCAACTTTAATTTTTTCATTTCCCTCTAAAGTTGGAACAGTGATTGCACATCCTAAAGCAGCATCAATCATAGAAATATCATGATCATAAAAAATATCTTTTCCATCTCGATTAAATTTTGGATGTGGTTGTA
>CALFHG010000267.1 GCA_937875805.1 uncultured Nitrosopumilaceae archaeon | reverse complement strand
CAATGCTTGAGATGTTAGGAATCCCATATACTGGTTCTGGTCCAGAAACACATGCCGTAGTTCAAGATAAAGTGATGACAAAAATTGTTTTGCAGAAAAATAATCTTCCTACACCTGGATTTTGGGTCTTTACATCTCCTAATGAAACGTTTGATGATTTGATATTCCCTGTAATTGTAAAACCCAAAATGGAATCTACATCAATGGGAATGGAAGTTGTTGATAATTGGATTGATTTACACAAAGCAGTTGCAAAACAAATGGACATATTTTCTCAGGAAATTCTAGTTGAACAATTTATCCCTGGCAGAGAATTTGCAGTTGGATTATTAGGTAATGGAAATAATATTGAGATCTTACCAATAGTTGAGATGGATCTCAAAGGAGATCCTAACGGTATTCAAACTAATACTGATAAACTAGAAACTCCTGTTGATAAGATATGTCCTGCACCATTAACTGAAGAGCAGACAGCAGAAATCAAACGAATATCCCTTACAGCATTTAGAAAATTAGGATTAAATGATTTTACACGTGTAGATTTTCGAATGAGTGATGATGGACATTTCTACGTTTTAGAACTAAATTCTATGGCAAGTTTAGGAAAAAGTGGTTCCTACTATGCAGCAGCTAAAACTACCGGATATTCCTATGATAGTTTAATCAATAAAATGCTGGATGTTGCAGCTTTGAGATATTTTGGAGAGTCTCACATCTCTGAAATATCACCTGAAAATATTGAAACTCAACCATTACGCTCTGTTATACGAAGCCATGTCAGGAGCAATTCTACTTCAAATGAAGGTCTACTAGAACAATTCGTTAATGTGAATTCAGGTGTTACAAATCTTGAGGATGTAAATAAACTAGGCTCAATGCTGACCAAAAGACTTACTCCTTTAGGATTTAACGTAAAAGAACATCATGAATTTGATGTTGGAAATATGCTTTATTTTACAAATCATGATTCTGAAGAGAATGATGTTTTACTTTTAGCTCACATTGATACGTGGTACACTAATCGGGATTTTACGCCATATCATAAAATTGGTAACAAGCTATATGGTTCTGGAATAGCAGAATGTAAAGGTGGATTGGTAACTATGCTAGCTGCATTAAAGTCTCTGCGTTTTGCTAGAAAACTCAAGAAAATAAAATGTGGCATATTACTTGTCACTGATGATAGTTTGGGTGGACGTTTTAGCAAACAACTAGTATATGACACTGCAAAAGTTTCAAAATATATTATTGAATTAAAATGGGGGTTGGAAAATGGTGGAATTACTACATCTTGTTCTGGTGTAACTCGTTATCATATTGATTTGACTCACATACGACGACCTGATGAAACAATCAAAGATGTAGTTCCTGATATGTGCAAGAAAATTATTGCATGGAAAAAAGTTTCAGATGAACACAACGATGCACGAATTACTGTTTCTGAATTTCGTGCAAGAACTTCTTTTGGAAAATCTCCTGAACACGGACAATTATCTTTAGAATCTAGATACATTACTCGATCCCAAGGTCAACGATTTGATTCAGAATTAAGAAGAA
>CALFHG010000266.1 GCA_937875805.1 uncultured Nitrosopumilaceae archaeon | reverse complement strand
TGAACATGCTATTTCTCAAGGAATACAATATAAGATTAAAGCCAAAAAATCAAAAATATTTGAAAAATTATTAGATAATCCTAAATTTAAAAAATTAGTTTTATAATTACAACCAATGTGGAATTTCTAAATACTCATCAATGCTTTCTTTTCGTAAAACTTTGAGTAGAGCATTTGCTTGTGGAGTTGATAAAACAGGCTTGTCAAACTGATTATCTATAGAAATTCTTGGGCATGCAACTTGAATAAAAGCATCAATTCCTCTAAGATTGTTTAATCGTTCGTTTGTAATATCAGTCAGTGCAAATAACTGAACTGCTTTTCCTTCTTTTTCTAATTCTTTTTTAAATTTCAAGCCAAATACTTTGGATAGTTGTCCTTCCTTTAATCCGATGATTATTCCAAATGATTTTGCTTCTGCTGCTTTGAATATTGCTAGACTTGCTTTCTTTTTTAGTGTCCGTGCAAATTCTGTCACTTCTCTTACTTCATTAAAATAAGGATCTAAAACAAATGTTGGCAAATTTGTTGATAATGCAATTCCTGCGGCATGAAAATTACTTTGTCCTAAAAACACGTAGGCATCTACTTCTTTTTTTAATTCTGTTGCAGGATAAAATTCACAACCAAACACTTGACCATCATTTAACTGTCCTTTCCCCTTTCCAATTTTTACTGTAATTCCATTTTTTGTTAAAATTTTTTCAACTCTATCCATTTGATGCAAATGTTGACTATCTGTAACTAGTGAAATTACTTTCCCCTTTAAGAGATCTGTGCATTTTTCTGCAACACTATCAAATCCAACATCATCAAAGGCATTAATTAAAACTAGGTTTTTTTCTAATGATTCTGTATTTATTGTATGTCCAATATTAAATTGAATTTCTGCTCCTAATATTTTTGAACCCGTTGTATTCAAATCACAAGTTCCCCATGTGGTGTCTGCTAAAATATATGCTGGAATTTTATATTTTGTTGAAATTTTAATTGCCATATCTTGAACTTGAGGTAACATGCCATCAGGACCATTTAATGAAACTGATGCTGGATTTTTTTCTTCTATTTCTTTGAAAATTCTTGCTTCATCTATTATAATCAATTCAGCTTGGAATGACACGTTATTAATTTAAATCAACTGTATCCTACAACAACTAAAAATGTCTGATTAGTTAAAGCAAGTCATGGAAAAGGAAACTGTCCTTAATGTTGGATTTGATGATACTGATTCACCTAAAGGAATGTGTACAACCTTTCTTGCTTACAAAATTGTTGATTCACTCCAAAAACAAAATATAGAATTTTTAGATTTTCCACGTTTAATTCGATTTAATCCTAATATTCCTTGGAAAACTAGAGGAAATGGAGCAGTTTCTTTTAAAATAAAGACAAAAACTCCATCTAAAATAAAAAATCAAATCAAAAAATTTGTTTCAAAGTATTCTGATATTAAAAACGGTGCAAATCCAGGACTAGTGTTTTTTGAAAGTGATATAATTCCAATTCAATTTACTAAATTTAGTAAATTAGCTTTATGGCAATTAATTAATCGTAACAATGCAAAAACATTTGCTAAAAAAAATAATCTTGAAATTCATTATCAAGGAAATGGTCAAGGATTAGTTGGTGCAATAGGGGCAATAGGTTATGATTTTGATGATCATACATTAGAACTACTAAGTTATAGAAAAAAATCCCAGTTTGGAAAAGAAAGAAAAATTTCTACTGAGAGTGTAAAAAATATGCAGGAAAAAACTTCTCCTAATACGTTTAACAGCTTTGACACAAAGAAAGGTCGAGTTTTAATTACTCCTCATGGACCTGATCCTGTTTTTTATGGTGTTAGAGGAGAAAATGTGGATTCCCTAGTTTATGCTACTAAAATTCTAAAAACAACTGAAAAATTAGATGGATACATGATATTCAAATCAAATCAGGGAACTGGTGATCATTTGAAAAATGAACTAAATTTTGAAAACATGAAACCTTTTGCATCTGGAAAAATATCTGGAATCGTATCTAACATGCCAAAAATTGTAAAGGGGGGCCATGTGTTTTTTAAAATTATTTCAAAGAATCATGAATTTTGGTGTGCTGTTTACAAACCAACTGGAATGACTACTGTTGCATCAAATTTGTTAAAAGGAGATAAAATTAGTGTTGGCGGTGGAGTTAGAAAGGCATCTAAAAATTTTCCCCGAATAATTAATCTTGAATTTATTGATATTATTTCACTTGTAAAAAATACCACTTTGACTAATCCTGAATGTACAAAATGTCACAAAAAAATGAAATCCAAGGGTGCGAATCAAGGATTTCAGTGTATTCGTTGTGGAAAAAAAGCTTTGAAAAAAATATCTACTGACATTCCAAGAAATATAAAAAAACAACTATACCTTCCAATAATCTCTGCCCATAGGCATCTAAGTAGACCCTTACAAAGAATTGGAATGATTAACAAATCATCAAAATTTGATAAATCCATTTCATGGTTTTGTGTTTATGGAAAATAAGTAGCGGGGAGTAGATTTGAACTACTGAACTGCGGGTTATGAGCCCGCCGGGATGACCTGGCTTCCCCACCCCGCTGAAA
>CALFHG010000265.1 GCA_937875805.1 uncultured Nitrosopumilaceae archaeon | reverse complement strand
ATTTTCGAAAACTAATTGGTAATATCACAAGCTTAAAATTCTCTTTCCGTCGGAAACGATCAACATGGGTAAAAGACCATTAGTTCGAAGACGAGGCCGCGGAGGTCATCAGTTTAGATCTACATCTACTGGAAAAGTAGGCGTAAAAGCAACTTATCCACGTTTTCCACTTTCAGAACAACATGAAGGTGAAATTATGGATCTTGTTCACGAGCGTGGTAGAGAAGCACCATTAGCTAAAGTAAGATTTGAAAATGGTTCTTTTTCATTTGTACCGGCAATTCTTGGAACTATAGTAGGTGCAACTTTACAATTTGGATTAAAATCAGAAATTAAAAAAGGAAATGTCATCAGTGTTCAAAATATTCCTGATGGTACGATTGTATGTAATATTGAAAAGCACTTTGGTGACGGTGGTGCAATTGTTAAATCTGCAGGTACTAATGCAACTATATTTTCTCATGGTGATGATGGTGTAACAGTTAAACTCCCATCTGGAAAATTTACAACTCTTAATCCTAAAAACAGAGCCATGATTGGTACTCTAGCTGGTGGTGGAGCAAGTGAACGTCACTTTATGAGTGCCGGTAACAAGTGGCGTAGTTTTAGAGCAAAGGGAAAGAAATATCCAATTGTAAGAGGTGTTGCTCAGGCAGCATATGTACACCCACACGGTGGTGGACGTCATCAACACGTTGGACAAAGTTCCACAGTTTCAAGAGATGCTCCTCCTGGTGCAAAGGTCGGTAGCATTGCTGCAAGAAAGACTGGTAGAGCTAGAATTAAAGAAAGAAAGTAGTTTTTCTTTAGCCTAAAATTGATTAATAGCTTTTAGTGGAATATTGTTCTAGTGTCAAAACAACGTGTTAGACTTTTTGTAACTGGAAAGGTACAAGGTGTTTTTTTCCGTCAAACTCTAAAAGTAAAAGCAAAGCAAAATGATGTTTTTGGTTGGGTAAAGAATCTCAAAGATGGTAGGGTTGAAGCTGTTTTAGAAGGTGACGGTGAAAAAATTAACAGATTAATTGAATGGGCTCATGGTGGTCCTGCCAATGCAAGAGTTGAGGATGTAGAAATACGTAATGAAAAATTTACTAAAGAATTTTTAAAATTTGATGTATTATACTAGTGAATTTCTTCAAATGCATCTTTGATGGTTTGATTTATTGTTGAAATTTCTTGGTCTATTTTTACATGAATAATTTGTATTGGATCTTTCCTGCTTTTCTGAATTTTAATGATAACTCCTTCTCTTTCAGGTTCTACATCTGCAAACCATCTGAATGTCATTGTTTTACAAAAAACTACTCTATGCATTCTAACATCTTCAATTACTTTCTCTCCAAGTGAAAAGCAAAATTCTCTAATTGAATCAAATAATGGTAATACTGGACTTGGAATTTGTTTTTTAAAGTCTTCATAGTTTTTTTTATTCCCAAATGAAATAATTCCTTCCATGAGGTTGGAATTTTTATTTTAATTATAAAGGTAGTAGATCTGCTGGCTCCAGTCTAGACGAATAGCCCCATTTCAAGGCATACAAGATCCGCCACGTTGACGAGGAAGCGTGGATGCTCCACCTTAGGATTGCTCCCTCCCGGACCTCATCCCTTTCGATGGTTCGGTCTTAGAAGTTATCCCTTCGGATATTTCTAGTCCTGCAACCACCCGCCTCGGCGTGATTTCATTTCCGCACACCAAGCGGGAATTACCCATCTAGAGATTTACCCAACAGTTGCTGATCTCTGCATATAGCCGGTTTCAGAATAGGGCACGGCTGGCACCCTGATCTTACCTACTACCATTTTTCCTAAGAAAGTATGTTATATTTGCATTAGGTTTGATTTTCTTTTAGTTTTAGAACTACAGTACAAACTGAGCATACATTACCTGTGCAATCATTTCCACATTTTTCACATTTTGTTTTTACTTTAGAACTAGAATTTTTTACGGCAGTCGAAACTTTGAGAATTGATTGATACAAATTATTTTTAATTCCACTATGCTGATTTTCTAATGAGTTTAAAAATTCACGAATTTCAGTTCTTATTCCTTCATTCATGTGTGGACAAGGTTCAGATTGAAATGGCATATCATTTGTAAATGCATAAAAGACTATTTCAGATTCATAAATCTCACAAAACGGTTTTATTTTTCTTAAATCATTTGCAGATGTATCAGGATCCATCCATCCAATCTTAGTTGTATCGCCAGAAATCATGTTTATCACAAATGTTTGTAATGTATCATCTAGATTATGGCCAGTTGCAATTACATCTGCTCCGATATCTTTTGCTGCATAATCCATTGCGCGTCTTCTAAGTGTGCCACAAATTGAACATGATGATGTTTTTTCACCTTCTCTTAATTCTAAAGCTTCATCAAGTGTTAATTCAAAAAGATCTTTGTAAGAATACACTTTATGCTCTACTCCTAATTGACTACAAACTTTTTCAACAATTTCTAATGCTTCGTTTCTATATCCTGGAATTCCCTCATCAATGGTAATTGCTTTTATTCTAAAACTATGAGTTAATGACATTTCATTAATGATTTTTAGTAATGCTAGAGAGTCT
>CALFHG010000264.1 GCA_937875805.1 uncultured Nitrosopumilaceae archaeon | reverse complement strand
ATGTTAAATTTTTAAATAAATTTTAAAAATAAAATTTCAATATTTAATTATCATAATGTGATATTATGTACACATGAGAAAAGATTTTGCAGAATACACAAAATGTATGGGATATGATATATCATTACTATTATGTGATTGCAATTGTCCAAAATGTGGTAAAATAGAAAATTACATTAGAGTTTGATAACAATTCAGGAATAATTACCCACAAAGAAAGAATGATCAGTTGGAGTGTTCGTAAATTACGTTACTCTCAAATCAATCTACTATCTTCTTTTATCGTATTTAGCACGATGTGGGTTATAGTATTTTCAACATTTGGTATGGCAGATAAGGATTTTACAAAAAGGCTCAAAGATTCTCTATTCTTAAATTTTGCAATCACTACCGTATCTGCGTCTCCAGTTATATCGTAAACTGCAATAACATTGTCATGTTTTGCAATTTCATGTTCAATTTCCACCATTTTCCCTTGTGTGGTTTTGATTTCAATTATTGCAGTAATGTCGTATCCAAGTAATTCATGATTAAGGCGAACAGAGTACCCATGAATGATCTTTTTTTCTTCAAGTTTTTTTATTCTTGAGATCATGGTTACAGTTGATACCCCTAATCTCTGAGATAGTTGTCTTGCAGACTGTCTTGCATCAGTTAAAAGATATTTTAGAATTTGGATATCTTTATCATCCATACTCATACAATATAATGTATAAACAAATATTTAAGAATATGTACTTATTCTGTATAAATTTAATGTAAAATTATAAAATACCTTATAATCATCTAATTATAATAAGATGCAATGGCATTATTGCTAATATCGGATCCAATATTGGAAAAGATTCAAAAGCATTTCAATGGGTATGGAATAAAATCATCAATATCTGAAGAAAGACTTGATTTTGAATCAGATTATCCAGACATCTGTATTTTAGGAGTAAAGGATGGCATGGGAAATGTGGGTTCCCTAAAGCTAGAAAATTCACCCATTGACTATATCCAAATCATAAAAAAACAAGAATATGCAAAATGTGACTATGCCGTGGGGGGTCATGTTGGAATGGGGATTCACAAACATTCATGGTGGATGATGAAACTTTTTCTGGCATTTTCAGATTCAATTCGTATTGGACCATTTGATATTGGAACACTTACAACAATAAAGAAAGGACTTTTTCACTCAGAAGTTGAGAGTTTTATGTGGAATGGGTATCCAAAACTTACTACACTACCTCCAGGGTTGATACGAGATAATGTGGTTGAACCATTGTCTAGTGATCAAAAATTACAACAATTGATGACTAAATGTTTACTAAAAGAACGAACGATCACTATTTCTAGATATTTGCCATGTCATGAATCCGATACAGTAGAAACAAATTCTAAAATAATAATTAAATCAAAATGGAAACTTCAAAAAGATCTTTTTGCAGATCATGACACTATGAAAATATATGAGAAAATGGCAAAAATAGTAAAGCAGACAGTAAATGATCTAAAATATCATTTAAGATAGAAAATATCAAAATGACATGTACACAATTTGAAACAAATGATTTGTTAATAAAAGAGATTCTTGATGCGCCACTAGGACACATGGTAAGCGTATTAGAACACCATCTTTGTTGTAAAATAAAGTTGGATTTGATTGAACAGAATACTTTGAAACCTGGATCAAAATTTGAAAGAAAAATTACAATTACTGGAAATAATTTTCCTCTTATCAAAGCAGTTATAACATTTGACAGAAAAACTTTGCCACAATCAATTGTAAAACAATTACTTCAAAAAACAAATCTCATAGGCACAATTTTAAATCTAAATGATATTCCAAATAAAAAAGCTGTAATTTTTCTAAAAATAGAAAAAGAAAAGATTGTTCGAGTGTATCAAATCAAATATGATGAAAGTATTTTCTTTGAAGTATTTGAAGAAATCAGATTAGATTACATTGATGCAATTCGAAAAGAGTTTGAAACGTCCAAAAAAAATTATATTATTCAACCTGAGATCTTTGGATAGAAAGAACGAGGGAAACGGTTAGTTTTACGCCTGAATCCAACCTTTACAGGACGCACAAATCAACATTCCGTCTTTATTTTCATAACTTTCTGAGCCTGGAGGACATTCACATTTTACAATTTGTTCCATAACAATAAAAGACGTTTGTAATATTTGAATAAAAAAAATTGTATCTTTAAAGATGTTTATAATTTTTATCATTTTTTAACATCTATCCAAAATTTCAACTAGCTACAATAAATCTGATAATCACCATAACTAACCATGTCAAAGAAAATAGAGCATAGTGAAAAAAAGGAACTTCAGGAAAAATACCGAGAAGAATTCAAAAAGAGATTTCTGGAAAGATTTGCAAAAGGTGAAGTAATAGAATTTACCTAGAAAATAATCATCTACTAAATCCCTGATTATTTATTATGTTAATTGTAATTGTAGATTTTATTCCGGGTATCTTTCTAATTTTTTTACTAATAATTTCAGAAATATCATTATACGTAGGAGCTGCAATCTTACAAATTATTTCATAGTTTCCAACCAACATATCTGCCTCTATGACTTCTGGAATTTTATCCAAGTTTTGCATTATAGTGGGTTCATCAGACTTTGAACAATGAATTGTAACAAAGGCTTGAGCCGTGTAGGTATCCAATACCTCTCGTTCAATTTCATTTATTTTTAAAATTCCAGGTTTTTTATCTACCCATAATGTCATAGTTGATCTAATGTTTACAATTTTTCTTATTCCCTTTGAAATATCCTGCTGAATATTTTCTTCATTAGGCGATTCTAGTTTGGTCAATATATCGTAAGTTCCAAACGCACCAAACGCAGATGTAATGCTAGGAATATTTCTTAGATTGGAAATTACAGAATCTTCTTTTCCAGATTCATTCATAATCAGAACATATGCTTTAGCCATAAATTCTTCTAATTTTGTCCTTCAATCCCCATCAATGTAAGAGTAGATCGTACATGTAGGAGTTTTCTTACATTCCAAATTATGGTTTCTCGAAGTTTGTCTTTATCTTGATTTTCGATCTTTGCAATAATATCATATGCACCAAACGTTCCATGAACCTCCTTTACTGATTCCATATGTTTTAGAGAATCAATTATTTCTTCTTCAGAACCCAAATCACAATTAATTAATACATAAGCAGTTTCCATGAAATAAATACACCAAAAAAATATTTAAGTTAAATCTTAAAATTCCTTAAAGTTATTTAATTTTTTACTAAAAAATCAAACAAGTACTCATTAATTGATATTATTACTAAACTTTGAGATGAATATGTGAGAAATTATATTTTGATGACTAAGATTCTTGCTCATCAATTATTTTCAGAGTCATACTGGTTTTAATGTGAGGTATGGATCTCATCGCTTTGGTAAGGATGTGATTTAGCGTTTTTTCATCAGATGCCTCAACCTTACAAATTACATCATAAAATCCAAAAACTACGTCTGCCTCTTTTACTTCTGGGATGTGGCTGAGATTTTTTAATGTTGAATATTCTTCACCGCTATCACAATGAATCACAACATATGCTTTAGCAAAATTTTGTCCCAGCATTAATCCGATTAACTTTTCTGATGTTTGAAATAGTTCTCCTGATTCTGAACGAGTCAAAGTCATAGTAGAGCGTATTTTTGGCATATTACGAATAGACACTGTAGCAATTTCTCTAATTTTTTCTTCAGTGTCTGATTCGATTTGTGCAACAATATCATAGAGTCCAAGTGTACCATGAGCTTCTTTTACCCCGCCGATGTTTTTTAACGAAGCAATTATCTCTTTTTCTGAACCCAGGTCACAGTTCATCAAAACATATGCTTTTGCCATTATTTTCCATTTCCTTTAATTGATAAAATTTGATGTTGAAACATTACTATCCTAACACACAATTAGAATAAAAGACTTCAGATGAAATTGGAATATCCAATAATGGCGTAAAAATTAAACAAATGTCCATGTTTATCACAATACTATTTTTATGTCACAGTGAAATACTTTGTATAGGTAGTAATCAACTAGCAAAAACATCATTGAAAATCAGTGCTGATGTTGGAACCAGAATATAGAGTTGTCAATGGATGACTACTTGGTTTTGATTGCTATCGATATTCATTTAAAATTAATAAATTCACACATGTTTTATTTCCAAATCTTTTGTAGAATCTACAATGGACTCTGATTTGTACAGATAGTAAATTACGTCAAGCAAAATTTCATTTCCGAGTGTTTTTCCTCTATGCTTTTCATAATCTGGACCAATTTTTTTACTAATGGCCTCTTTTAATTCTCTTTTCCTTTTAGTACTCTTGCTAGATGCAGTTTCAGGATTGATTCCCCTTATCTCTTTTTGAAATACAATCTTCCATTTCAATAATTTTGCAAATGCATGGCAACTAGTTATGCCTTTTGAACAACCCCACAATCATTGCACCTGTAGCACTTCCATTTCATAGAATTAGGTTGTGCCCTGTAGTCTCTGTATGAATTGCTCAGCTTGATCTTTCTGGCGCTTATCGCCCTCATTGTCTCAAGCCACTCCTTGTATTTCTCATCAAAGATGAATCCTATTTTATTTGAATTACATTGGGGGCAGAAATACTCTATTCCCGGAGAATGGTACGTCACTGGCATACCCCGGAATTCGTCTCAAACTCTATGATCTTCTTTGAAGAATTGTACCATTCAGCAATCACCGGCTGCAGGTTTACCAAATCCTCTAAAACTATTCTTTTCTTTTCAAGATCCGACTCTGCATTGTACAACTCCCAGAATTTATCTTGACACAATAACAGATTCTTTATTCTGTTTGTGTATGGTTTCCAAATTCCTTCTTTGAGAATTTTATTTTTTATCTCATCAGCACATGTATTGTATGTGTCAAATGATTCTGTGTTTTGTTTCAACATGTAACTATATTGTTTTAATTGCATTTGAACTAGTACTGAATATGTTATGGTATACATAGCACCATATCTCTAAACCTTATATGTCATGAAAACCATATTACTATATGACTCGTATACCACAACTAACTGAAATCAAAAAACTCCGAGAAGAGTTAGAAATTAGTCAGAGACAACTGGCAAAAAAATGTGATATCCCATCATCATTTTTGAGTATGATTGAGAATCCAAAAAATAACACAAAACCTAGTTATGATGTTCTAGTAAGAATATTCAAAGAATTAGATAGTGAATCCCAAAAGAATCTAGGTAAATTAATCACTGCTGAGAAAATTTACAAAAAGAATCTCACCTTTGCTAGAAAATCAGACTATGCAGAGGATATCATAAAGCAAATGCATGATAAAGATTACAGCCAAATCCCAGTATTGGAAGGAAACGGGTGTGTTGGTCTGGTTACTGAAAACTCTCTAGTAAAATTTCTTCAAAATAGAGAACATGCCCCATTGACTACCGCACGAGTCAAAGATGTAATGGCGACACCGCCAATCATAATTGGCATTCACACAAAAATCACTGAGAATCTTTTGTCTCTATTTGATGATTCAAAGTGCTTACTGGTATCAGAGAATGCAAAGATTGTGGGATTGATTACAAAAATTGATGCAATCAGGGGACTGATGAAGAATTGAGTAAGGAATCATATCTCAAAGGAGACGAGAAACTAAAGGCAGTATCCATTATTAAAACTGGTTTGGGAGTAAGATTGAAGCCTGCAGAAATTTTGGAGCGATTACATAAAGCCGGTATTGATATTGGTGAGAGAACATATCGTAGATTGAAATTAGAAATCTACCAATCTGCAGGATCAACTATTGCTGAAATTTACCAAAAACAAGTTGGTGGAACTGCTTTTGATGAATTACTCTCACTTGAAGAAATGGAGAGACGTTGTTGGGAGTTGTATTATTCTGTCAAAACACCCCATGAAAAATTCAAAGCGATCTCTCAGTTGCGAATGATTTCACAAGATAAAATGAAATTTTTAAAACATTTTAACATTGTACAAAAACGTGAAAAATTGGATTATACGCAACTTCGTGACGACCTCAGAGAATTTCACGAAGAGGATGACTCTACAACTCCTGAATCTTAGTTTGTTCCTAACAAAAACATCACTAGGTCAAAAATCTACGAACAGACTGACCGCAATGCGGACAAAAACTTTTTTTGAATTTCAAAACAACGAGATGCAAGGAAAACACGCTAAATCAAGGACGTATTCCTAACATGATGTGTTTTCCAGACCTATCATTCTACGACGCAGAACAAAGGTTTCTCGTTATATCTAATACGACAAAATCATATTTAAAATTGATCCAAATTGCCAACTAGTGATAATGTAATTTGAGGATTCTCAAAAATTACCAATTTTTATTAAATGCCATATTTCACTAAATTCATGGCAGAATG
>CALFHG010000263.1 GCA_937875805.1 uncultured Nitrosopumilaceae archaeon | reverse complement strand
AGACTAAATTTGATAAAATTTATCCTTCAATCAGTACTATACTTTCTGCAACTGCACCAGAACACAAGAAAAATGGATTACAAATTTGGAAGGAAAACGAACCAGCTCATGAATACATAACAAAGCAAGCACAAAATATTGGAACCCAATCCCACAAAATCATAGAAGATTATTTGTCTAATAGTTTGGCTCTAGAAGAATTTGATTTGTTACCTATAGCCCATTTTAATAATTTGAAACCTTTTCTTGAGAATATTTCAGATGTTGCATGTATAGAGCAGAGAATGTATTCAGATAAACTTCAGGTTGCAGGAACTAGTGACTTGATTGCAGAGTATAATGGAGAATTATCTATAATTGATTACAAGACCAAACGAAAACCGCAGATTGATGATTACATGTACGAGTATTATCTGCAAACTACTTGCTATGCTAAAATGTTTGAGGAGGCAACTGGTCAGAAAATCAATCAGGTGGTAATTCTAGTTAGTAGTGAGAAAAACACTCGACAGGAATTTGTCAAAACATGTGATGACTATGTGGAGCCTATGATGGCTAGAGTTGAGAAATATTATTTGAATAATTTAAAATAACTTTCTTATGATAATCTGTCTAATTTCTTATCTAATGCATGAACTTGTTTTGTCAAATCACTAACTACTTCATCTAACATTACTGATTTTTTATCTGGTTTTCTCATAGTTCCATTTGACCAATCTATCATTGCATCCAGTATTTCTGTGACTTGTAAAGCACTATCTGCTAAATTTTTAATATTTAGAATCTGTTTTTTATTCATATTATTTGGATAAATTTCCATTTGACCATTTTTTTGAATTAAAAATTGTTGATTGGTGATTGCATGACTGAAATTCTCTAAAAATAATCCTTTGATTGAATTTTTCAATTTTTCTGAATATTGCATCTTGTTACAAATTCTTTTTAGCATATCTTCTAATGTGGTATTTTCATCAAACCCTTCTTTAATTTTTGAAGGATTGATGATTGTTTTTAGAAATTTTTTAATTACATCTAAATGAGAATTGATAAATGACAATTCTGAATAAATTATAAAGATTATTGTTTCTTCTTGTCTTGTTTGAAATGAATCTAGTTTACTTACTAGTTCACTGATTGAGTGTGAAAATGCTCTTTTGAATTGTATAAAATTTTTAAAAAATTCTTCATCATGATATTCCTTGTTGAATTGGATTAGTCCATGTGATTCTATATCATTTAGGATTACAAATGTAGCTTTGTAGTTTGGATCAATACTCAATAATTTTTTAAATTTTCTGTGAACTTAAGCTTATTGATAAATTTAGAATTTACTCTTCAGATTCATCATATTTTTCATCTTGTACATATCCTTCTTTCAGTTCTAATTGATGCGATTCTTCTTTCATTTCTTCCTGATCTATCTTTTTTAATTCTTGTTCTGATTCTTTAGACATGTGATGAATTTCAAATTATTACATATTAGCCACGTCTTAATTTTCAGGTTTGATACTTGCATTTTACCCTAATTTCTCTTTCTTCCTTCCTAATTTGTCAAAAAATCGATTTGCTGTGAGCTATTACTTTGTAATAATTGAAAAGAGAAGATTATCTCACACGATATTTTATACAATATCATTATGAGCGAAAAAGAAATTCAGATCTTGAAAAAAGAATTACTTGGGAAAATAAATGCTGGTGATAATTCCTACTATGGATTATCCCTTGAAAATTTAGTTCTCAAAAATTAATTTTATTAATTTGTAAACAGTTCCAACTTTGGGAAAACATTGTGCACAAATTAATTAGAACTATGTACAAATATTGAAAATTAGAACAAGCTAATTAGGTGTCTCTAATTTTCATAGTGTTTAAATTCAACAATGTGTATACCAATCCATGAAAGAAGATTCATGCAGACGATGCGGTAACGGATTGGAAGTAAATAAAAAATGTGATATTTGTAACAAGGAAAATCAATTCTATTGTCATGAGTGTGGCTATGTTACTGAAGAGCAAATTCATTTAGAGTGCATGATGACTAAAATTAGTCACAAGTCTGTTGCAAACTAAATAATACAGAAATAAATTAGACTGCATACAATATACTTCATGGCAAATACAATTACTGCAAAAGAACTAATGTCACAAAAAAATGATTTTGTAATCATTGATGTTCGAGAGTCCGATGAGATAGATGGTGGAAAAATTGAAGACTCTGTTCACATGCCTTTGGGGTTGAGCATTAGAAATGCAAAGAAAAAACAGATTGAAGACCTTAGGGATAAGAAAATCTGCACCTATTGTGGAACCGGTTACAGAGGAAATATTGCAGCTGATGAACTAGTAAAAGAGGGATTTAATGCAATTACTTTGGAAGGTGGTTATCTTTCATGGAATCAATCTTAATTTTTTTTATTCATTCCAAATTGATTGGGTTTTAAGCCAGGCAATCAAGTCTTGGTAAAGTTTGCTTTTTTGCATGTTTAACACTCCAATTTCCAAGTTAGTTGATGATTTTACGGTCTTTGTATATTTTTCATATACTGCAAAAATTATTTTATCTAGAAACATTTCATTTTGCATCTCTTTTTTTGCTAGTTCTTCAGATTCTGTCATTGCAAAACTTGCAAATAATACCCCGTCAACCCAGTATGCGTTTGCTGCTTCTAGAGATGACATCATACCGATAAGATCGTCTAGACTTAGCTTTATCATGTCGCGGACATAGATTTTGTCGTATGGTCTGTGAACAAATTCTGTCATGAGGTTTCCTTTTTGTTTGGTTTAAAGAATATTTGCAGTTAAATTGATGATTAATCCATGGTTCTAAGTTGTTTTTCAGTATCTCGAATAAAATCTTCATATTTCATTATCTGAGTTGTTAATCTAAACGCATTCATTTGATCATCGTTATTTTTAGAGCCTAAGAATGATTTTCTTAACTCCATTAATTTTTGTTGTTCTTCAGTTACCCTGATAATATCATCCTTTAGATCCTCTCTGGTTGCCACGTTTACTATGTGTGAATTACAAATTTAAGAATTTCCTGTATTGTAAATGATATGATGACTAATTTGGAAATTTTATAACTAGTTTTTTTGAAATAATATTATGAGTGATACTGATGAA
>CALFHG010000262.1 GCA_937875805.1 uncultured Nitrosopumilaceae archaeon | reverse complement strand
ACTCATCTTTCACGATAATAATTTTTATGTCATCTTCTGCTTGTTCGAGGTCTACTTTTTGATCTCTTGCCAAAAACAATGCTGCAAAGAAACATCTGATTGAATCCACTTGATCGAGATCTGCAATTATATCTTGTAATAATCCAAACCCTGCTGCACTAATTTTCTTCATAATGAGGTCTTCGTATTTCCCTATGATACTTTCAAGAGAAGTGAAAAACTGGTTGAAATCTGGTGCTTCAATTGGTTCTATTTCAAATTGTTTATTTCGTCTTGATTGGGGATTTGCAATTGTACCTATGAGATTTTGTAATAATCCCAATAAATCATCTAATGAAACCGGATAAGTAGATTCATGTCTATATGGAATATCTATTAATTCAATATCTACATCTGTTCTTTGATGCATTGGTTTTTTCTCCATTGCTGCTTTTTGTAATGCAAAAATACTTTCTACTTTCATTCTGTAAATTAATGATGATGACAATGCCGCCATTCCTGCTACTTTAAGATCTTTCTTACCTGTTTTTTCAAGAATTTTTATTAATAAATCCAAAATTTGAATTAGATCAATTTCCCAAACATCTTTTTTAATAACTGATGATGGACTGAATAAAATGTTTATTGGTTCTTGAGAAATACTATTGGGGGTCTGTGATTCACTCACATAGTTTCTCTTTGACTATTCAATAATATCTAAGGGCTCTATTTTTTTCTCATATCCAGTCAACTCTTATATTGTTAATGTGAAAATTCCTACTATGAAATCTGCCCGAATTCCAGGCCCAAATGAACCTCTTACTATAATCGAATCTGAAAATCCAACACCTCGGGGAACTCAGGTTCTACTAAAGGTAAAGTCCGAAGGTGTTTGCCACAGTGATTTACACTTGTGGGAGGGTGGATATGATCTTGGAGATGGCAAATTTTTGAAAGTTACCGATAGAGGAGTAAAATATCCTGTCACTCCTGGACATGAAATTGTTGGAACTATTGAAGAAATTGGAGAAAATGTTTCTAATGTATCAGTAGGGGATGACGTTCTAGTCTTTCCTTGGATGGGTTGTGGAGAATGTCCTGCATGTAAAGTAGGAAATGAAAATTTATGTGATGCACCAAAATCTATGGGTCTTTTTCAAGATGGTGGTTATGCTGATTATACTTTAATTCCTGATTCAAAATATTTGGCAAAACTTGATGGTGTAGATCCCGATGCAGCTACTTCGCTTGCTTGTTCTGGACTCACAGCATATACTGCGATTAAAAAAGCAAATCAAAACTCTCCTGAGTTTATTGTGATTGTTGGAGCTGGGGGTTTAGGATTAATGGGAGTCCAAATTGCAAAGGCAATAACTAGTGCAAAAATTATTTGTGTCGATTTAGATGATAAAAAATTAGATACTGCTAAAGAAATGGGTGCTCACTTTACAGTAAACTCTAAAGATCCTGAAACTACTCAAAAAATAATGTCTATTTGTAATGATAAAGGTGCAGACAGTGTTGTAGACTTTGTAAATGCTCCTCCTACTGCAAAATTAGATTTTGCAATTCTTAGAAAACGAGGTAATTTGGTTCTTGTTGGTTTGTTTGGAGGTTCTTTCGAATTATCTCTGGTAACAATCCCTTTGAAATCTATTACAATTCAAGGAGCATACACTGGAAATTATACTGACATGGTGGAACTGCTTGACCTTGCACGAAATGGTACAATAAATCCTGTAATTTCAAAAAGATATTCTTTAGATGAGGCAAATACTGCTCTAGGAGATCTTAAAGCCAGAAAAATTATTGGCCGTGCTGTGATAAACCCATAATTCAATACACTGCTACAAAATTTTATAACAGAAAAAAATTGAGTGTTATTATTGAATACTAAGATAAGTTGTGAAGTTGCATTAACACATCTCAAAAATAAACAATTCATAACTGCTCATATGCTCTTTTTGGATCAAGCTGAATCACTAAAGAAATCTGATTTTCTAAAATCTGCGTTGTTGTATATGTTGGCAAATGAATGTAAAACTAGACAAGGAAAAGTTTCTGAAAATGAAATTAGAGAAGCAAGTGATTTATTTTTAAAATATTCAAAAGCAAAAAATTCTACCAATGTAAGAGGAGCGTTACTATGTGCTTCAAAATGTCTTTTAAGTTTAGGTGAATTTGATAAAGCCAAAGTTGTATATCAAAAAGCCAAATCTATGATCCAAATTTCTATTCCCGTTACACGTCCAATTGTTATCATTGATGATAGTAAGGCAATTGCACTGAAACTAGAAACATATGTAAAAAAATTAGGATATTCTGAAATTCATATTTTTGAAAATGCTAAAACTGGTTTAAATGGATGTAAAAAATTGTTTACTGAAAATAAAGAACCTGTGGTTTTACTTGACATGGGATTGCCTGATCTAAGTGGTGATGTAGTTGCTACTAAATTATTAAAAGAAAAAATTAATTTACAGATAATCATAATCACTGCAGATGAAAAAACAACTTCACGTGTCAATAAAACAATCAGTACTGGAGTTTCAGCCTTCATTCAAAAACCATTCACTCTTGATGAACTCAAAAATGCTATAGATATTGCAGAATCTGAGTATTCACTATTACAATAACAATAATGACATATTTAGAATATTCACATTTTTAATATCTATTTCATTTATTCTATAATCAATCAATTCATCTGAAAATTTCTCTACTATTTTTTGTGACGTGTTTGTTTTTTCTGAATTAATTTGTAATAATATCAACATATTCCATTCTCCTTCCATGTTTGATACTAGAAGATAGTTGTCTAGTTTTGTAATGAAATCTTTGATTGAATCTTTAAGTGCTTCAAGTGATTTGGATGGCTTTAGTTTTAACAAAACTGATTCATATTCATTAATTCCAGATACGTCAGTTAGAACTGCCTTGTACCCTTTGATAATACCACTTTTTTCTAATCGCTCTATTCTTTTTCTAATTGTTCTATCTGAAACATCGTACTCTAATTTTTTTAACTCAGCTGCGATTTCTTTTGATGGGGTTCTAGCATTATCATTGAGAATTTCTATTATTTTTTGATCAACTTTATCTAGGTTTGACCATGCATCCTCACTCATATCATTCCGAAGATATGATGCCTTTTGAATTTTTTGTTTATTTGTACTTATTTCTGTGATTGAGATTTCAATTTGCTTATATTATCATACCAGTTATATGCTGATAATCAAAATATACGACATGGGTAAACGCCAAGTAAAAAATGAAAGTGCACTGAAAGAAATTCGATTGCCAGAAGAGGGCGAACTTTTTGGACGTGTTTTAAAAATGATGGGTGGAGAAAATGTAATGATAAAATGTGATGACAATATTACTAGACGTGGGAGAATTCGAGGCAAACTAAAGAGAAGAGTTTGGATTAGAGATAATGATATTGTAATAATTGCACCTTGGGATTTTAAACAAGATGAACGTGGTGATATTGTTTGGAGATTTACGCTCCCTCAAGTTGAATGGCTTAAAACAGAAAATCACATTCCAAAAGATTTCTAGTCTTTACTTTTAACTTAATTTTATTCTGATGTCTTAGTTAATATAGTGAATATGTTGTTTGAAATTTCATGGAACAAGGCACAGTAAAATGGTTCAACCGAACCAAAGGCTTTGGTTTTGTCGAGAGAGAAGGTGGAGACGATCTGTTTGTTCATAAATCAGATGTTGACGGATTCATCAACGAAGGCGACAAAGTCGAGTTTGAAGTAGGCGAAGGTCAAAAAGGACCAGCAGCTCAAAAAGTTAAAAAAATAGAATAGACAATGAATTTTTAAATTAAGATTTCATCTTTGTTTTCTTAACCTAGTCTTTCTTTTTATTATTTTTTAAAATTATTTTAAAAAATTTGTGGTCCCGCGGGACGGAATTGAACCATCGACAACCCGGTTTCTGTATGCCTGATGGGCTGTTTTTCGTTTAGCCATCTAAAGCCAACAACTACAGCCAGGAGCTCTACCAGGCTGAGCTACCACGGGACAAAAAAATGAAGATCTCTGCTATTAAAAAACTATCGTAGATGATTTCAAATCTTGATCGTTGTGATCAATATATGAATAAATACCTAAAATCTTTTTCAAGATGTTATGTTAAAGCAGGCACTATCTTATTCTGGATATGCATGTGCGCCATTTCTAAACACTCTTGATTCTGAAAAACTAAAGGATACTTGGACAAATTCAAAAAATATTGAGAAATTATACTTTGTCACTGGAACCTTTTCTAGTGATAGTAAACCGTATTTTTCTAATTCTACAAATCATTACATTTTAGCTAAATTCAAAGATAGTGAACAAATTTCAAAAGATCTAACTATTCACAATCAGGAAAAAACCTCTTTTGTATTTAACATTAAAGATGATCTCTTTCAAAGGGAAGTTAAAGGTATTACAAACTTTGTCTCCATTTATTATTTAGAATATGGTGATGATGGTGATGACTTGCAGGAAATTGCAAATCTCTTATTAAAAAGAGACAAAATCGAGATAGCTGGACTAGGAAATTTGACTACGTTCTGTTTAACTCCTTCAAAATTCACATTTCCATATTCTGAAAATATTGTGGTACTTGAAGTTGCAAGTGAAAAGAGTCATCAGAGTGTAAGCAAATATTGTGATCAGACTAGACGAGATATTAATCGAAAAGGATTGACTATGACCAGTTTGGTGAGTCTTTCAATTCTTGATACACTAAAGTAGAATAGTTAAATATTCGACCAAAAACTGTTTTTTATGAGTAAACCATCTGACCTTGGTTCTTTGAAAATTGGATCCTATATTCTGCTACCTCACTCTGATCAACCTAGTGGAGAACCATGTAGAATTATAGAATATGATACTTCAAAACCTGGAAAACACGGTGCAGCAAAAGCAAGAATTGTAGGCCAAGGTGTTTTTGATGGTAAAAATAGACCTCATGTTGGCCCTGTCAGTATGCAAATTCACATTCCTCTGATTAACAAAAAAGTTGGTCAAATTATCTCAATTAATGGTGATACAATTCAAGTCATGGATTCTGAATCATTTGAAACTCTTGATGTTTCTTTGATTGATGATGAAGTCAAGGGTAAATTAGAAAATGGTCAAAATGTAGAGTATTGGGTTGTAATGGATAGAACTAAAATAATGCGTGTTAAGAACGATTAATGATGCTGATGATTATCGGAAAAGCCGTCTGATTTTGTGATGACGATTATGAGTATTGAGGCATCTTTTTCAATAAATTTAAAAAATTTATTGGATTAAATATTTTTTAAATAATGAAATTAGCTTCTCTTTTTTCGGGAGGAAAAGATAGTACATATGCAATCCATGTTGCTAAAAAACAAGGACATGAAGTAAAATGTCTCTTGAGTATTTTTCCAAAATCTGATGAAAGTCATTTGTTACACCATCCAAACATGAAATGGACAAAGTTACAATCACAATCAATGAATATCCCTCAATTAACAATCACTTCAAATTCTAATGAAACTGATGATGAATTATCATTAATTGAAAATCTATTACAAGATGCAAAAGATCAATTTCAAATAGAAGGATTGGTTCACGGTGGAATAAAAAGTAAATTTCAAAAAGAAAAATTTGAAAATGTTTGTTTGAAATTACATTTGACTGTAATTGCACCCTTATGGGATATTGATCCTGAAGATTACATGAATGAGTTGATTGATTCAAAGTTTAATTTTATTATGACTACTGTATCATCTGATGGATTGGATGATTCTTGGTTAGGAAAAACAATTTCAAAATCTGACATACTCTCATTGAAACATCTATCTGAAAAATTTGGTTTTAATTTAAATTTTGAAGGAGGTGAGGCTGAAACATTTGTAATTAATTGTCCACTCTTTACAAATTCGATCAAAATTAATCAATCTCAAAAAGAATGGGATGGATATCGAGGAAGGTTTGAAATAGTGGATGCGGGGTTGAATTTCAATGCTTGATGGTCTTAAGAACAGTCTTGGGGATGCAATTAAAAAAATTGTAAAATCTTCAGGTATAGATGAGGATCTAATCAAGGAATTATCTAAGGATGTTCAAAGAGCCTTACTCCAATCTGATGTTAATGTACGCCTTGTATTGGAAATTACAAAGAGCCTTGAGGAGCGTGCTCTAAATGAAATTCCTCCTCCTGGGCTTTCACGAAAGGATCACATTGTAAAGATCCTTTATGATGAACTCTCAAAATTACTTGGAAATGAATCTGAATTTGATTTTAAACCTGGGAAACAAAATAAAATTATTCTATTGGGAATTCAAGGTAGTGGAAAAACTACTGTTGCATCAAAATTAGCTAAATTTCTAACTGGTCAAGGATACAAAGTTGGAGTTGTAGGTGCTGATACGTACAGACCTGGGGCATTAGTTCAACTTAGAACTATGTGTGAAAAATCAAATGTTGAAGTATATGGTGAAGAAAATAACAAAGATTCTCCTAATATTGTAAAAAATGGTCTTAAACATTTTGCAGGCCAACCTTTGGATGTTATTCTAATTGATACTGCTGGACGTCATAAAGAAGAACATGATCTTTTTGAAGAAATGGAAAGGATAAACAAAGTAGCAGATCCTGATTTAGCTTTACTAGTAATTGATGGAACAATAGGGCAACAATGCTTCAATCAAGCAGAAGCATTTCATAAAACAATTCCAGTAGGTGGTATTATAATTACAAAATTGGATAGTTCTGCAAAAGGCGGTGGTGCACTTGCAGCATCAGCAGCTACTGGTGCACAAATAATGTACATAGGAACTGGTGAAAGAATAGATGATTTAGAAAAATTTTCTCCTACTAGATTCGTTGGACGATTACTGGGTATGGGTGATATTCAAGCCGTGTTGGATTTAGCTAAACGATTAGAAAATGAAGGTGATGATGTAAGAATGAAAAGAATTTCCAGTGGAAAAATGAACATGGAGGATTTCTTTTATCAACTTGAGGAAGTTACTAAAGTTGGTTCTTTGCAAGGACTTCTAGATAGTATGCCTGGTTTGTCTGGAATGGTAAAAGGTGATCAAGTAAACCAGATGGAGGGTAGAGTTTCAAAATGGAGATTTATTATTCAAAGTATGACAAAAGCAGAAAAAGCAGATCCTGATTTGTTAAACTCCTCAAGAATCAAAAGAATTTCCCGTGGTTCTGGATGGCCAGAAGGGGAAGTTAAAGAATTAATTAAAAATTACAAAAATTCTAAGAACATGATGAAGGCTTCTAAAGGTCGTCAGATGCAAGGAACTCTTAGAAAAATGGGCTTAGGATAATTCTTAATCAAAATTTCAAACATGTCTAATTATGAGAAAATTATTCCTATTGTAAATAAAATTACTAAAAAATATGATTTATGTGATCATTGTTTAGGTAGATTGTTTTCAAAACAATTACATCTTACATCAAATAAACTTCTTGG
>CALFHG010000261.1 GCA_937875805.1 uncultured Nitrosopumilaceae archaeon | reverse complement strand
AGGTAACTCATTAACTTAATTTGTTCTTCAGTAGAGATCATATTTTTGTTAGTAAGTATTTCCAATAAATCTTTGAAGAGTGCTTTCTGTTCTGAAGACATTCCACCAGATGGGCCTTTTTCTCCAGGTGGACCAGGTGGACCTCTTGGACCGGCAGGACCTACAGGACCTTGTCCCCCTACAGAACCTTGTTCACCTATTGAACCAATTGGGCCGAGTGGACCACGTTCACCTTGCGGTCCTTGAATTCCTTGTGGACCTTGTGGACCTTTTTCTCCAGAAGGACCAGTAGTTCCACGTTCACCTTGTGATCCTTGTGGACCTTGTGGACCTTTTTCTCCAATTACCCCCAATGGACCAGTTTGACCTCGTTCTCCGAGTGGACCGATTGCACCTTTGTCGCCTTTTTCTCCTTGCGGACCAGGAACTCCAGTTAATCCTTTGGAACCGGCAGGACCTTGTGGACCTTGTGGACCTTTTTCTCCTGTCGGACCTTCAGCACCTTTGTTTCCTTTGTCGCCGAGTGGACCAGGTGGACCGATTGGACCTTTGTCGCCGAGTGGACCGATTGGACCAGTTAATCCTTTGGAACCAAATGGACCAGGTGGACCCAATGGACCTTTGTCACCAAGCATACCAATAGGACCTTTGTCACCGATTGGACCTGGACCACCTTGAATTCCTTTTTCTCCTTGTACTCCAGATAATCCAGTTGGACCTTTGTCACCAGGTACACCTAATGGACCAGTTAATCCTTTGTCACCAGGTTGACCTTGGGGACCGTTATCTCCTTTGTCACCAGGTACACCCCTTAATCCAGAAGATCCTTTGTCACCGATTAATCCGGTTGGACCTTTGTCACCAGGTGAACCTAATGGACCTTTTAGTCCGGTAGGGCCTTTTTCTCCCAGTGGTCCAGTTGAACCTTTTTCTCCTTTGTCACCAGGTGGACCAGTAATTCCTTTATCGCCTTTATCGCCTTTATCGCCAGTAATTCCTTTATCGCCAGTTAATCCTTTATCACCAGAAATTCCTTTATCGCCTTGCGAACCTTTGTCACCAGTTGCTCCTTTGTCACCAGACTGACCTTTTGGGCCTTCTTGACCTTTAACACCCATAGGTCCTTGTTGACCAGGTGGACCGGGTTGACCTTTGTCACCAGGTGGACCAGGTGGACCGGGTTGACCTTTGTCACCAGGTGGACCAGATGCTCCAACAACATTTGTTTTTGTATAACGTGTAGGTTTTTGATTATCAGGGATTGTTTTTGTTTCAGATGTTGTTTTAGAACGTGATGCAGTTCTAGCTAAAGGAACATCAAATACAGTATGTAATGAAGAAAATAAATCAGTAACAACAATCCAAACTTTATCAAGATTAGCAATTGATGAAGGAAGAGGATTTGCAGGAGAACCAAGAGTTTCAGAAAATATTCCATCCTTTACCCTAAGATGAAAATTACCACTCCATAAAGACGAAAATTGTTTTGTGCGAATCTCATCATCAGATGGTTTACTATCAGTAACTACAATTTGGGCTTCATAGACACCTGATTGTTTGAAAGGTGAGGGGCCTTGAATCTCTAATCGTGGCTGAGATGACACAATCGTTTGTAGATATTTCAAGTATTTCTATATTTAGATCGCTAAAATCTATTTCAAATTCAACATGGACAGTAATAGGCTCAATTAAGATTGGTATTTATCTAGATAAAAGGGCATTTGAGCTGTGAAGAAACTATTTGCTAGAAAACCAAAAGAAATAGAAAAATCAAAAATAGAAAAAACAATTCCACAAGAAAGAAGCTTAGTAGATGTAGATTACAATCGTAAAAAATTATTTAAAAAAGGAGTCAATTTGATGGCAGATGAAAAGCTTGAAGAAGCCATAGAAATGTTTGAGCAAGCATTACGAATTGACCCAGATAATGTTGAAACTTTGATGAAAATAGGATATGCCAAATTCCATCTAGATGAACATTCAGACGCTTTGAAAGTATATGACAAAGTTCTAGAGATTGATGTTACAAATCCAGAAGCTTGGAATCTCAAAGGACTAGTACATTATGAACAAAAAAATTATTCCAAAGCACTAGATGCAGTTCAGAAATCAATTGAATCAGATCCAACATATGGAATGGCAAAGTACAACCAAGCATGTTTCCTATCATTGTTAAATCAAGTTCCAGAAGCATTGGAAGCTCTGAAACAATCCATAGAAATTGATGTTAAAAATGCCCGAAGATCAATTAGAGATAAAGACTTCATGAATGTTAGAATTGAAGACGGATTCAAAAGAATTGAAGAAGTCGTAGTTTTAGAATCCATTAGACAAGGATACCATACAATAGGTGCAATTGTATGGACAACATTTCTAGATAGAATTGACGCTGAAACAGCTTTGAATAAATTATTAGAAAAAGGATTGATTGTACAAAATGAAAAACGTGATGGATTAAGTAGAATACCAATTTATGATCTTGCAGACAACATTGCAGAAAAACTAGGTAAAGAAAAGAAAGGGTTGTTTGGAATTACCAAAAAGACGCTACCAAGACCAATTAAAAATTTGAAAGAACTTAGTCAAGCAATTCATTCAGTTAAAGAAGCAATAGAAGATGAAGATGTAGATAAAACTATTGAAATCTTTGATGAATTCATCGACCCAACAAAATCAGGTGAACAAATGATAGAAACTTTCTTTGATGAACATAGAGAGATTAGATTGTGGAAGATTAGATTAAAAGATAGAGGAGTAGATTATCTAATTGAAAATAAAGAGAAAATGATCATTCTATTTAATAATATTGAAGGAACAGTAACAAAAAAACTCAGAGATCAAATTTCTTAATTATTCAGCAGATAAATCCCAGTAATTAGCATCATCTTGTTTTTCAGTAGGCTTTTCAAGAGTTTTCCATTCTTTGAAAGAACGAACGTATAGTTTTGTGTTTGATAGTCCTGCTGATTTTAGGGCATAATATGCCAATCCAGAAAGAGTCCCCACACTACCACAATAAGTGATAATTTCAGAATCCCCTGTAATTCCACGATTATCCAATAATCGTTTCATATCCTCTTTTGAGCGTAAAATTTTATCATTAGATGCCAAAGTACGATAGGGCAAACTCATTGCGCCAGGAATATGTTGTTCAAGAAAATTTAGCCTTTCCCGATTATCAATTAAAATCACATCATCTCGGGTTTTAGCATTTTCCAAATAATCAGAAGTTGCTAAAATTTCAGGGTGTAATTTCATAGAGTGTTCTTTAGTTTGGACTTCAGGTATAGCAGAATCATTTTCCAATCCAAGGGATTTCCAATGACTGTAAGTAGTTTCAAGTAAGGTTACATCTGAATGTCCCAAATACTCCAAAGTCCATGCAACTCTTGATGCTAAAGCACCAAACGTATCATCATAAACTACAACAGGAGTTTCATCATCAATCCCCATAGAATTTACAAGTTTCAAAACACGTTCAGGACTGTCATCAGATAAAAGATTGGCAAGAGGTAAATTTACAGAAGTTGGAATATGATCTTGTTTGTAATCACCTTCTCTTCTGACATCAATTACTCTAACACTTTTGTCTCGGATTTCTGAACGTAGAGTGTCTACATCAGTTGTGATTTTGCCTGAGTTTGTCAAGCAGCACATTCACCTTTTCCAGTCTTTGTGTGATAACTTGCATCACTTCCATAATCCAAGTAAAAGTCAGGATCTTCTTCAATGGTTGGAGGAATAACTAACGGCTCCAATATTTTTTTAATATCAGCAAGTGATTTAATTTCTGAATTCTCATTTCCATTTACAACTCTATGAATCCAAGATTTCAAAGTGTCATCAGATTTTTTATTTGCTTTAAAAATTTCAATTACCTTGAGAATTACCGGGATTATTCGTTTTGCAGGAATTCTAAGAAGGGTTTGTCCCAACATTGTGTCGCCATCAGAACGACCACCTATTGACATTTGATAATTAGCATACATGTCTTTTCCAACACGTCCACCACCGCCAAAGAATCCAAGAGTTGCAATACCGTGTTGAGCACATGAATTAGGGCATCCACTAATCTTAATTGAAGAATCACTAAGATCACCATCTTCATCCAGTTTTAGTTCCAGGAATTTTCTTTGAATTTCTTTTGCTAGTCTATGTGAATTAGTCAATGCGAGATTACAAGAGGTAGTTCCAGAGCATCCAATTGGAGCAGTCATGGTTAAAGCACCTGATTTTGCCAATCCAATCTCAATTAATTTTGAATATAAGAGAGGCAAATCATCTTCATGCACGTATCGTAATGCAAGATTTTGTTCAAATCCAGATCTAGCCATACCCTCAGATGAAAAGTTACGAATGATATCAGATAATCCATAGAGTTGGCTTGCTGTAATATCACCAGCTTCAAGAGTAAGGAATACTGAACGATAGTCTTCTTGTGTTTGCTTTACTGTGTTAGTTTTTAGCCATCTAGCATATCCATCAGGAATTGTTTCCCCCCCATTCTCATTAGAAATTCGAATAGGTCTTTTGATTACGTTTGGAGTTTTATCAACGTCTAGTTGAGTAATGACTGATTGTGTAGCTCTAACAACAGCTCTTTCTTTGAAGACAAGATTTTGAAATTTATCCCAACCCATATCATTTACCAAATATCTCATTCTATTTCGTGCAAGATTTTTTCTATCACCCATTCTATCAAATATTCTCATAACAGCAATTGAAGTATAAAGTAAATCATCTTCAGAAGTAAAATCTTCTAATTGATGTCCAACAAATGATCTATTTCCCAATCCACCACCAAGGAAAATTTTAAAACCTCTTTGAAGAGTTCCGTCAATTTCTCGAATTTGTGGAATTAAACCCACATCAACCATTCTAACCATTCCATGTTTCTCACAACATGTAAAATTAAATTTAAACTTGCGAGGTAAATTTTGGGCCATAGGATTTCTCAAAAAGAATCTTGCAGTTGCAAGCGCATAAGGAGTCGAATCAAATTCTTCAGCAGGGCAAACTCCAGATAATGGACTACACATTACATTTCTTACAGAATTACCACATGCTTCTCTAGAAGTTAATCCAACTTCAGATAAACCTCGAAATATTTCAGAGACATCTTCAAGAACTACCCAGTGTAGTTGAATATTTTCTCTAGTTGAAAAATGTGCACTTCCGATAGAATATTGTTCACTTAATTGAGATATTTTTTCAATTTGATCAGGATAAATTTCTCCTGCAGGGAGTTTGATTCTAACCATGGCATAATCACTAGTCATTCTAGTTCCATAAGCTCCATGTTGAAGTCTATAACGTCTAAAACTATCTTCATCATATTTTCCTTGGCGGAATAATTTGACAGTATTTGCAAAATCATCTGCCTCCTCAATTCGAGACCAATCTATTTTGGGTTTTACAGAATCAGGGATAGTTTGTTTAAGATCAGATATTGTCAATACAATGGAATTTTGGTTAGTTTGGATATAAATTTTTGATAATCGGGGGTTTTAGGATAGATATTTTCTTTAAAGTACAAAATTTTCCTATTTCTATTTAGAGGTGAAATTTCAAAAATAATTAGTATTACCTAATTTTTCAAAATAAGATGTGGGAAAGTATTAATTGTTCAGGAAACGGTGAATCTCCATGCAAGAAGCAACTATTGCAGAGCAATCAGGGAAAATTTTTACCGATGTACGTGAAGTTGAAATTACACGTGCAATTGCAAATGAATTTCATGATGTATTAATTGACAGAGCAGAATCAGATGTCATCATTATTGGTGCAGGTCCTGCAGGATTAACAGCTAGTAGAGAACTATCAAACATGGGGTACAAGGTTTTAGTTATTGAACAAAACAACTACCTAGGTGGCGGTTACTGGTTAGGAGGATACATGATGAATCCAGTTACAGTTAGAGAACCAGCACAAAAATTCTGGGATGAATTAGGAATTCCGTACAAAAAAGTTGCAGATGGATTATACTTAACGCCAGGTCCACATGCAGTATCAAAATTAATTGCAGCTGCATGTGATGCAGGTGTAAAATTCCTTCAATTAACTAAATTTGATGACCTCGTATTGAAAAATGGTAGAGTTTCAGGAATTGTTGTAAATTGGATGCCAGTTTCAGCATTACCACGTAACATTACTTGTGTTGATCCAATTGCACTTGAAGCAAAAATAATCATAGATGCATCAGGTCATGATTCAGTTGCTGTAAAAAGACTTGTAGATAGAGGATTAGCAAAGTGGAAAGGGATGGAACCAATGCATGTCAATGATGGTGAAGAACACGTAGTTCACAAGACAGGAGAAGTTTACCCAGGATTAATTGCAGCAGGAATGTCAGTAACTGAAACACATGGATTGGCAAGAATGGGACCAACATTTGGTTCAATGTTATACTCTGGAAAGAGAGCAGCAGAAATTACATCTCAGAAAATCAAAGAGTTAGAAAGATAAGCAATCAAGATAACATCTCTTTTAATGAAAATTTCCAAAATAATCCTATACAATGAACCTACAGTTCCGGAGATTCAGATAGAAAAAATAAAACAATTCATCATAGCAATATTTCAAATCAGAGTAGAGATAAAAGATAACTTTTTTAAAAATTTAGAAGATAAAGTATTTGAAAAAATAGCATCAGCCCAAATTTTTGATTTGAAAAAACAATTTAAAAAACACATTCCAACACAGAAAGAAATTCAAATTGAAAAAGAAAACATAGACACATCTGAGCAAGATGTAATGATATTGTATGATGGATTTGAATTGCAAAACATTATTTCAGAAAACATTTCAATTACAGATGACACATTACACATAATTTTTACAAACAAGCTTACTGCAACATTTGATAATGATGATTTCAGATATCATGCCAGAGCATTGATTAGTTCCAATCCCATAATAATTTCAACGACTGGAATTATTGAGGCTCCAGCAAAACCAAAACAATACTATTTAGATCTATTGACAAACTTTTCAGAAGGAAAAATTGAAGAAATTAAGGAAAAATACAAAGGAGAATTTTTAGAATATCACGATTCAAGATTAAACGAGATTGCAGAAGGGTATGTGTTACAAGCCATATTGTATTATGGAACAGGAGAAGCATTTTGTGAGAAAAAAGAATGCAGGTTATTCAATGCTCATTGGCAAAAAGATTTGTTTTACTCACAAATTGAAAATAAAAAACTTTGTAACAAACATCAAGAAAATCTAAAAAAGTTAAGAAATCAAATATGAACAGATTGAATATGATTACGAATCTTTTCAGATGATTTTTTTAGAGAAGAGGATTCAGTATCATCAAGTTTTACATGTTGTATTTCACATATTCCATTTTGATCAATTTTTACAGGTACACCCATAGCAACATCATTTTCTCCATATTCACCTTCAAGAACTACAGATGCAGGAATTGTGA
>CALFHG010000260.1 GCA_937875805.1 uncultured Nitrosopumilaceae archaeon | reverse complement strand
AATTCCTGATGAACTGCCTGTTACTAGAGCAACTTTTTCCATATTGATTCTAGATTCTTGTTATATTTATCCCATGTTGATTAATCATACCAGAGGCTTGTCTCCTTCAACAGGATCTATCAATTCTGTTTTCTCACCTGAGTTGATTCTCTCCAAAATTTCTAATGCTGAATATTTATGCAAATATTCGTTATTGTTACCACATCTGTATGAGAATGTACATCTTGGACATCCTGATTCATTTTTGCAAGGACATTCCTTTATGATGAACATGCTTCGTTCAAGTGCTTTTTCAAATCTATCATAGAGGGCTTTACTTGCACCACTGCCTCCAATGGCCCCATCATAGATGAAAATCAAGCCTGAGGTGCCTAGTGAGATACCTCCCAAATCTTGAGATACTCCTCCTGTTATCATATTGCTTCCCTCAATTACTACATGTTCTGTTGCATGATACCCGCTGGCTTCAGTATACTCTTCATCTTCAGACTTCTCTATTATTTTGAGAGGTCGTGGTGCATGAAATACAATTCCTTTAGTGACAAAATCATATTCTAATGGAGTGTCTAATTGGATTTTCTCTCCTTGTGTAATTTCTTGCCCTAATTCAATATTGACATAACCGTATACCTTTTTCTCAATATGTAATTTACAAAATGCAACCTCTACACCATTTGCATTTCTTCTTTCAAAAACTGTTTCAATAGTTGGCCATTCTTCTGTTAATGATTTTGTATAGTACGGGTAATCTCTTGGAATTCTTTCTAGTTTTGCATAATTTTTTTCTGGATAATCAAATTCTTTTACCTTGTAACGTATTCCAGCTAAAAAATAGATTGCATCTTTGTGTAATTCCTCTAATGCAATTGGCAGTACTCTATCTCCTACTTTTTTTCCATCCAAGAAAATATCTATTGATTTTCCAATTCCTCTAATACTGTATTCACTTAACAAGGAATTAATTTTATCAAAATTTGGAATAATTCTATTGTTAAACTCTTTGAGATTTTCTTTGATTATATGCTGTTCAATAATTTCTTGATGTTCTTTTAATTCATGTTTTGATATTGGTCTGTCACATGCCATGGCTAACACTTGAAATTCTTCTACAAATGGATTTTTGGGATCGATGTATGTTTTTTCAATATCTTCAAAATAATCATCAGGGTGGTTTTTGTAATATTGAGATATAGGATCATTTCCTAATGCCAAAAATGCATATCCTCGCTGACCTTTTCTGGCAGCTCTGCCTATTCTTTGAATTAGTCTGTTCACTGGAATCGTTGATGATATTACACAGTCTACATTGCCAACATCTATGCCTAATTCAAGCGTAGGAGTGCATGAAATTGCTTGTAATTTGTCTTCTTTGAATTGTCTCTCAACTGACGTTCTATAATTTGCCATTAATCCCGCCCTGTGAACTTTGATGTTGACTTTTTGCTTTTTTGCTTGCATTGCTAAAAGTTCTGAATTCAAATGCGAATTGTTAAAAACCATTGTCTTGTGGTTTTTCTCAGTTAATTTCTTTGTCAACTCTACCATTAGAGCTCTCTGTGTTCGAAGTGATGGAAAAAGCATTACAAAATCAGTTTTTCCTTTTCTGCCTGAACCTTGAATTTTTTGCATCTGTTCTCCAAATAGTTTTTCACAGAATTCTTTTGCATCATCAAGAGTAGCTGATGCTGCTACAAATTGTAACTTGTTGGTACAAATTCTCTTGAGTCTTTTTATGATGTAATGAACATTTGATCCAAAAATTCCTGAATAGACATGGGCCTCATCTGTAATGAGAATTCTAGTTGATGCTAATAATGATGAAAATTTTGTTTGATGCCACATATGATAATGCAGTACATCGAAATTTGTAATTAGAATTTCTGGAGGATGATCGATTATCTCCCTTCTCTCTTCTTGTTTTGTATCTCCATCAAAGACTTTTACTTTAATTCCAATTTTTTCTGTAAATTTTTGAATTTTTGGATATTGATCACGTGCTAGTGCTTTAGTAGGGTATACAAAAATTGCAAAAACATTCCCTTCACTTGCATCTTTTTTTATTCTTTGAATAACTGGAATCAAAAATGCTTCTGTCTTTCCAGATGCAGTAGGTGCCTCGATGACAACATTTTCTCCAAATGTAATTTCTTTAATTGCTTCTTCTTGAAATTTATAAAATTTCTCAATTTTTAATTCCTTGAGATTCTCAGTAATTGATTCATCCAGTCCTAATTCTTCTACTTTACAGCCCATTTCAGGCTCAGGATTACTCAAAACTTTGTATTCTGAAATATAGTCTTTTTTTGAAAACAGGATTTCTTCAGTAATTTTATCTGGCTTGTTTTCTCCTATCATTTCTTTAATTTCATTTTCTCCTCTGACAATCCCTTCGTCTTTTAGTCCTTCAGATAATCCTCCTTCAGTCACTAGTCCTTTATCAAACCTTGAAAGAAATTCTAGAAATACTTCATCAACATTTTTTGAAAATTCTAACAGATCCTCAATACCACATTTTCCACAAGAAACGTGCATTTTTTTGTTAAATGTTTTTTGAATTTCTATCTTTGATTTACATTTTGGACAAGAGAACTTCAAGATCTATTTGATGAGAAATGATTCATGATTTATTGTTTGATGGGTATGATGACCCACGACATTATTAAGCTAGAACAGGGTCTTGAATTTAAAAATGAAAAAAATAGAAATTAACAATATTTACAATCAAAACTGCATTGAAGGGATGAAATTAATCCCTAAAAATAAAATTGATCTTGTAATTACTGATCCACCATTTGCAATAAATTTTAAGGCAAAAAAAGCAAATTATAACAGAACTGCTTCTAGAGTATTATCTGGCTATACTGAAATAAAATCTGAGGATTATTATGATTTTACATTTGCTTGGATGAGTGAGGCATTTCGAATTTTGAAAGATTCTGGAAGCATGTATGTTTTTTCAGGATGGAATAATCTTAAAGATATTTTATGTGCATTAGACGATGTTGGATTTACAACTATTAATCATGTAATTTGGAAATATCAATTTGGAGTGGTTACTAAAAGGAAATTTGTCACATCTCACTATCATTGCCTGTATGTTTGTAAAGATGATAAGAAACGAAAATTTCTTCCATTTTCTAGGTTCAAACAAGATGAAAAAACAAAAGATGGACGAAGTCTTCATTATCGAGACAAGGAAGATGTCTGGGACATTAAAAGAGAATATTGGACAGGTGATGAAAAAACTCCAACCAAACTTCCTTCTGAAATTATTAAAAAACTATTGGAATATTCAAGTGAAAAAAACGATTTAGTATTTGATCCATTCCTTGGTTCGGGTCAAGTTGCAGTAGTTAGTAAATCTCTTAAAAGAAAATTTCTTGGTTTTGAAATAGTTCCAGCATATTACAAATTTGCTAAAAAACGACTAGATACTGATACCTATAGAATTAAAAAATCAAAATAGACTATTCCTTTTTTTCAGATTCATCTGTTGTTTTTTGACCAATTTTTGTTGCAATATTTTCTCTTAATTCATCATCTGTTTTACCCTCAATTTTTACTCCTGCTGATTTTGCAATCATCTCCAACTTTTCTCGTTCTGTTTCAACAGGTCCTGAAATTTTAGGTGTTTCATCTGTAATTCCTTTCATTTGTTCTTGAATTTCGTTTTTGGCTTTATTATATTCGCTAACTACTTTTCCCATTTTTCTGGCAGCTCCTAGCAGCTTACCTGTTCCCAAAATCAAAACTAATGCAACAAAAATAATTATCATCCATTCACTTCCACCAATATTCAGTGAATAATCTATCATGTCTTGATGTTGTATAATTTGAAATTAAACGTAATGTCTGTATTTGTGCCTGAACTAGTGATCTATAATTGAATTTCATTCATGAGAAATACTTGTTCATTTAAATAAATTCAAAACTGATAATTTTTATGAAAAAAATAGAGGCAATCGTTCCTGCTGGAACAAAAGATGCAGTAATTGCTGCAATCAAAAAAGTTGGTGTTGGCGGTGTAACTGTTCATCAAGTTCAGGGACAAGGTGCACAAGACCCTCCTTTAGTTGGACAATATTTCAGTAGAGATATGATCATTTGTGCTGTAGATGATCCTAAACTAGATGATGTCCTAAATGCAATTGCAAATGTTGCTTGTACTGGAACTAAAGGTGATGGTAAAGTCTTTGTAACAAATATTGAAGATGCACTAGATCTCTGTACTAAAAAACGTGGAACGATGGATATCTAACTTAAGATTTTCTGTGGTTCTAGTTTTTTTCTGAAATTTATTGCAAATAATGTTACTCCAATCCCTATTACACAAAACACGAGATATGGTGATTCATTTCCAAATGATTGTGTAATTGGCCCACCGATAGTTGGTCCTATTGCCCACCCCATACCAAAAACTGTTTCATATGCTCCAATAATTTTTCCTGAAATTCCTTTTCGTGTCTTACTCAAAATTATCTCCAAAGTTAATGGGAAGAAAATACTAAATCCAAACCCCATTAGAACTAAAGCTATTCCAAAAGTGAATATTGAATCAGCGACCACTGATATGGCTAATCCTACTGAGACAGCAGTAGTTCCAGCAATCAAAGTTTGACTTGTTTTTCTTGCAAGTTTTCCTGCTAATGCCAAAGTTACAACTCGCGAAATTCCAAAAATAAAATATAATATCAAAATGTCTGATGCAGACATTCCACTGTCATTAAGAAAAGCTGGATAAATTGTTAGGATTATTCCAAAGGATGATGTACAGAAAATCAACAATACTATCACTTCAGGAAATCTCTTCATTTCCTTTATTGATGAAAATGAGAATCGTTCATGATG
>CALFHG010000259.1 GCA_937875805.1 uncultured Nitrosopumilaceae archaeon | reverse complement strand
AGACCAGCTTGAATTTCGTCAAAAATTAACAGAATTCCTTTTTCATCACAAATCTTTCTAACTTCTTGCAAAAATCCTTCAGGTGCAACAATTATCCCACTTTCACCTTGTATTGGTTCTAAAATAACAAACGCGGTATCTTCATCAATTACAGAACGTAATGATTCAATGTCTCCATATGATGCAAAGGAAACTTTCTCTACTAGTGGTGCAAATGGCTTTCTATATTTTGGACTAAATGTTAATGATAATGCTCCAAATGATTTTCCATGATATGATCCTTTCATTGCAACCATGCCTTTTTTTCCTGTAAACTTTCTTGCAAATTTCATTGCAGCCTCGATTGCTTCAGCTCCACTGTTGTTTAGATGAACTTGTGTCAAACCTTTTGGTGCTAATCCAATTAATAATGCCAAAAATTCTTCTCTTGTTTTATTATACAATGAACTATGTACTGTGATGATTTTATCAATTTGTTCTCTTATTGCATCATTGACTCTTTTATTTTTATGACCTACTAATGCTACTCCATATCCTCCCATACAATCGATGTATTCATTTCCATCTACATCCCATACATGAGCCCCCTCACCTTTTTCAATTGTAACTGGAAATCTCTGATAGAGGTTTCCCATAAATTGGTCTTCACTCATGTTCAATCACCGTACAATTATCATGTGCAATTGCTGCTGAAATTGGATTTTCTCTTTGCCCATTTCCAATTAATGCTTCTTTTACTCCCATGTCTAATGCTTCAGTAGATGCCAAAATCTTCTTTTCCATTCCTGGACCTATTTTTGGTCTTATTTCTTTTGCTTCTGCCAATGTCAATTTTGGAACCAGTTTATCATCCATTAATAATCCATCAACATTTGTGATGAATAATACTTTATCACAGCCAACTTTACCTGCAACATATGCTGCAGCCCTGTCCCCATCAATGTTTAGAAATTCTGATTCTTCACTCATTGCAATAGGCGAAATAACTGGTGTTAGGCCTTGTTCTAAGAGGGATTTGATAAATTTTGAATTTACTTCCCTTATCTTTCCTGTATATCCACCATCAATTGCTTGTTTTCTTCCTTTTTCATTTATTATGAGTAATTTCTTTTTTCTGTCAGCTTGGATTACTTTGGCATCTATTCCTGAAAGTCCAATTGCATTGATGCCATTTTTTTGAAGCATTTGGACAATTGCCTTGTTTATTCTACCTGACATTACCATGGTGAAAATTTCTGCAGTTTCTTTGTCAGTATATCTACTCTTGATACCACTTGGCGATGTTACAAATTCTGGTTCTTTTCCCAGCTGTTTACACACTTTGGTAACTTCTTTTCCACCGCCGTGAACAATGATAATCCCTTCAGTTTCTGCTATTTTTTTAATATCTAAAATTGTTGATGGATGTAAATCATCTACTACACTTCCACCAATTTTGATTGTGATCATTTCTAAACTGGAGTTAATGGGGTGTATCTTAGTCCGTCCATTTCATCAAAACCACACATTACATTCATGTTTTGAATAGCAGAACCTGCTGCACCTTTCATCAAGTTATCTGATGCAGAAAGTGCAATCAATCTATTGTTATCTTCATCTATGTCAAATCCAATATCACAAAAGTTTGAACCTACTAAGAATTTTGGATCTGGAAATTTATACAATCCTTTTTTATCTCTAATTAATCTGATGAATTTCTCTTCACCGTATGCTTGACGATATATTT
>CALFHG010000258.1 GCA_937875805.1 uncultured Nitrosopumilaceae archaeon | reverse complement strand
TCATGTGACATTTGATAATAATGTCCATATCAAAAAAGGTGAAAATACAGTTGCCAATTTATCTGCTGATGTTGTGGCTAATGCAACCCTACTTGATTTGCCATCAAAGGAACCAACCTATTTGAAAACAATTGAGGATGAAAAAAAATTCGAACCTATTTCTGATTACTCTAAACTCATGATGACATTACTTGCATCCCCAAACATTGCAAGTAAGATTTGGGTTTATGGACAATATGATCATGAAGTCGGGATTAGAACTGTTGTAAAACCTGGCACTGATGCATCTGTATTGAGATTAGATAATGGAAAATATCTTTCTGCAAAAATTGATGGCAATCCCAAACAATGCTACATTAATCCTCGAGAAGGTGCAATCGGATGTTTTGAGGAGGCATGCAGAAATGTTGTCTGTACTGGGGCAAGGCCAATTGGAATGCTTGACCATCTTCAATTTGGCAATCCAAATGATCCTGAAATTTTTTGGACATTTTTAGAGTCTTTGAAAGGATTGACTGATTTTGCTAAATTTTTTAAAATTCCGTGTGTTGGTGGTAAGGTCAGTTTGTACAATGAGACTCCTACAGGCTCAATAAAGCCAACTCCTGTCATTGGTGTCATTGGACTAATTGACAAGAAACCATCTGTTCCTCAGAAAATTTCTTCAGGTGATTGTCTTTTGATTATTGGTGATACTAAAAATGAGCTTGGCGGTTCTGAATACTTTGAGTATGTCCATAAATTTGTTGGAGGAAAATGTCCTACAGTTAACTTTGAGGATTCAAAGAAAAATATGGAATCTGTTTTGAGTATAATTGACAAAAATTTAATCAAATCTGCACATGATTGTTCCAAAGGTGGATTGGCAGTTGCAGTATCTGAAATTTGCATGACTAATCAAATCGGTTGCAAAGTTTCATTGGATAAAGTACCTGGTGAAAAACTCGATGTTGATAGAATTTTATTTTCTGAAAGTCATTCTCGTTATCTTTTATCCTTTGATGAGAAAAATCTATCTGATATTGAGAGTCTTCTCAAAACAAACAAAGTCTCTTTCAAACAAATCGGCCAGTTTGGTGGTGAGCAAATTCAATTTACTGATACTTCAAAACTAATCATTGATCTTAATGTACAAAAAATACACAAAATTTGGCTGCATGCACTTCCAAATCTAGTTTTACACGGCAAAAAAACTGTTTAACCATAATTTTCATTTAACGACAATCCCAATTTAGATTCTAACTCTCAAGTTAGCATACTTTTCAAAAGCACTATGTTTCGTCAATTTTTGTGTATGAGACAATTTTAAAAAATTTGTAATTTATTGAGAATTGTCAACTTTTGCACCTTGAATTTTTCCTTTGATAAAAGCAAGATCATATGTTCGAAGTAATACTTCCTCCCCATCTTCAGGATGAGTTTTTAGGCGTTTTGCCATATTTTTGATAATTTCTTCTCGAGATGGAATTTCTGAATCACTCATTTCAATTTCAATCCTGAAATTCCTTAGATTTGAGTAATTTAATTCTAAACTCCAACACGCTTAAGTTCATAGAACATTTACTATTGTATTGAGTAATAGGCGTACGGGGCTAGCTTTGATAATTGCTTCAGCCATTATTGGTATTATTACTGTAAGATTGGATAGTTTGCCCGAAGAGGCAATTGTGCCACTTTTAGCAATTAGTGGTATTGGTTTTGTCAGCGGTATAGTTTTGTTAAATTACAAAGCAAAACATTCCAAACGAGATAAAGGTAATTTTAAAAAAACAAACACCAAGTCTTGGGGCGCTTAATTTTCAGATAATTGGATATTTGCCCATTAACTTGAATTTCAATAACAAATTAAGAATGAATTACTTTTACTCTTATCTACAATTCATGATCGCTAAAACTGATCAGCATTTTTATTGTTCAAAATGAACGATGGATCAGAGAATGAAGGCATTAACTGATTTTTCAGCCAAGTTTTACACTTTTTCTAACCTTTTGATGATATCTTTCCATGGGGAGTCTGCCTAGATTTGCCCAAAGTTAAAGAAAACTGTGGAGTTGTAGGAATTTACAGTCTAACTGGAACCAATGTTGTTCCAATGGTCTTTGATGCATTACGAGCTTTACAACACAGAGGACAAGAAGCTTGGGGATTTGCAGTTCCAAACAAACCTCCATTTAAAAAAATAGGGCTAGTTTCACATTCTTCATCTGATTTTAAAAAACTTGCTCAAGAATATGCATCTCCATGTGTTATTGGACATGTTAGATATTCTACAATGGGTACTAGCACGTTAGCAAATGCACAACCATTGAAAGTAAAAGATCTATGTATTGCACATAATGGAACAATTGCTAATGCCCAAGAATTATCTAATTTAGTTGGAGGATGTTCTTTTACTCCACAAAATGCAAGTGACACACTTGTTGCAGCACAAAGACTCGTAACATTGATTTCTGAGAATGGCGGAATGGGAAAAGCATTATCTATTCTTAAAAATGAAATGGTTGGCTCTTATTGTTTTACATTTATCTCTGATGATAATTCTGTTTATGCTGCACGTGATCCTAAGGGATTTCGTCCAATGGTATTGGGACACAAGGAATCTGATGACACCTACATTGTAACTTCTGAATCTGCTGCAGTTACTGCAGTTGGAGCAACTCTTCAAAGAGATGTGATTCCTGGTGAACTGATTAAATTAAGTAAAAATGGTTTGGAGACTGAATTATTTTCAACTGACTCTTCTCGTGCACATTGTTCTTTTGAATTTACTTACTTTGCACATCCATCAAGTAACATGGAAGGACACAACATTTACGTTTCAAGAAAGAGAATTGGACAATTTATGGCCAAGAAATTTCCAATTAAAGATGCTGATTTGGTAATTCCAGTGCCTGATTCTGCAAGACCTGCAGCATTAGGGTATGCACAAGAACTCGGTGTATCTTTTGATGAAGGTTTACTAAAAGACAGGTATAGTAAGAAAGGTCCATTGCGAAGTTTCATTGAACCTCATCAAAGTGACCGAGTTGAAATAAATCGCTGGATAATCCCAATTAGTGAAATAATTAAAGATCAACATGTTGTAGTAATTGATGATAGTCTAGTTCGAGGTACTAGCTCAAAGGCTATTGTTAAGGCTCTTCGTCGTGCAGGAGCTAAAAAAATTAGCATGTTAATTACATATCCTCAAATTAATTATCCTTGTTATGCTGGAATTGATTTTCCTTCTCAAGAAGAACTTGCAACATTTACTGATGGGAAAACAATGACCAGTGATGAGATTACTGAAATGGTTAGAAAAAGTATTGGTGTTGACTTTTTAGGATACAACGATGCTGAGAATTTAGCTGATGCAGTTGGAATACCAAAAGATTCAATGTGCTTTACATGCTCTTCTGGAAACTATGATTCATTGGGAATAAAACCTGATTTTACAAAACGTGAGCAAATAAAAACAAAAATCTAGAATCTCTATTTGGGGATTTAATTAAATATGGTTAAAGACATTCTATATTCATGCAAGCAATATGGAATGATGTAGTAATTGCAGAAAGCAATGATACTGTTGAAGTAGATGGAAATCCATATTTCCCATTTGATTCAATCAAAGAAGAATATTTTAAAAAAACTGAATTTACCTCCGTATGTGGATGGAAAGGAAAGGCAAATTACTATTCTCTAGATGTAAATGGAAAAATAAACAAAGATTGTGCATGGTATTATGCTGAACCAAATGATGCTGCCTCCAAAATTAAAGGAATGATAGCATTTTGGAATGGTGTTAAAGTACAATAATTTTTGATATTTTTTCTTATTTTTTGATACAATAATTACACTGTGTAAATTTTTCTACAATTGCCTGTTCTAGAGTATCTGGAATAAAGTATGTTTTATCTAATTTTTTTATTTCAACAATTTTACATTCTGATGTCATTGCTCCAAGATGATGAACTGTACTGTTTGATTTGTTTCCAAGATATCCTGCCATATCTATATAGTAATTTGTCGAGAATATCTATTTTTGCTTAATAATTAATAGAATCATGTATGGATATATAGAAAGTTAGGCACACATTCTAAAAATTCCGCCGGTATATATCAAGTATAGCCAATACAAAGTATGTTTAAAAAAATACTTGAAAAATTAAGATGTGGTTCATGTAAACCCCAAACTTCAGAAGATGTAAATGCATTCAAAGAATCTGAAAATAAAAAAGAGGAACAGTCAAAATAAAATGAAATACAATTGTAAAAAATGTAAATTTCATTGGGATGGAAATTCTGATACTTTTGATAAAGTACTGATTCATGAAAAAACTCATGCAAAGAAAACTGTTGCCTAATGGTCGTCTGTAATACATGTTATAATGGACATCATGATCAATGCATGGGAAAAGCTGGCATGTTTGAATGCAGTTGTGAATTTTGTAAATAAAACATCACTAGATGCCAAAGATGGTGAGAATGATGTATCTCCTAAATCTTTAATTTGTTTTTTCTAGTTTTCATCAAAGTCATAATTTGCTTCTTCATCATAACATTCAATGAAATCAAAGTCGTACAATTTCATAATATCATTAGATTTTAACATGATATAGGTACATTGTATATGAATACTGTTTTACTATAAAATCTATATAGTTATTTACACTTGGGTTATATATTATTCTTCATCTACTTTGTTGTTGTACTCGTCTATTTTGAGATTATATTC
>CALFHG010000257.1 GCA_937875805.1 uncultured Nitrosopumilaceae archaeon | reverse complement strand
TTGGTAAGGTTGGTTTTGGTTTTGCAGTTTCAGATGGTTTAACCTCAGCAGGTTTTGTTTCTGCTGGCTTTACTTCAGCTGGTTTTGTTTCTAGCTGAGTAGAAAGTTTGTTTAGCTTTGCTTCTAATTCGGCAATCTTGGTTTCAAGATCTTGTTTTGTTTGCTTTTTAGCAGCTGCCATATTTTTGACTGTCAATTCGGGGTTTATGTACATTTGGGTTGATTACGCCAACTAATTTTGATCAAGTTTTATATGCTGTTTTGAGTATTTTGGGGTATGGATGACTTTGAAAAAGAATTTCCAGATTTTGATTGGAAGAATACTCCAGCCTACAAACATCCAGGTGGGAAAAATTGTCCATGTCCAAAGCACGAATACATTAGAGAACAGATTAACTTTACAAAGCAAGTTAATGAGAAAGGCAAAGATCTATCAAAAGTCACTCTAAAATTTTGTCCCGATCATTATAGAGTTTACTTGAATGAAGTGATTCCTGCAATGCCACTAAAATATAAAATTCTAACAAAAATTGCACTAAAACTTGGGGCAATTCAAATTGAGCAATTAAAATACATGGAATCAGAATTGTGTTTTTATTGTAAATTTGGTTCTGGCGGTCATGGTAAAAAAACAGAACTGCCACCAATGTAAAACGAGTTAAGCTTATACTTGATCTGACTAGAGAACAAATGTGGGAATAGAAGGTATTAGAGATTTCATTGTAGAACTTGAAAAGCAGGGTGAATTAAAGAGAATTAAAACTGAAGTCGATTCTGATTTAGAAATCGCTGAAATTATGAGACGTGAAATGTACTCTAATGGTCCAGCGCTACTATTTGAAAATGTAAAAGGATACGACATGCCAGTATTAGGAAATGCATTTGGTTCGATGAAAAGATTAGAAATAGGATTAGAAATGACAGACTTTACTGAAATTGGTCAACGTATAGCAGACATGACAAAGATGGACATGCCATCAGGATTACTAAATAAAATTAAAAAACTTCCAGAACTTACCAAAATGACTGCTTCATTTCCTAAAGCAGTAACTAGTGGACCAGTAACTGAGATTACATCAAGTGATGCATCATTTGAGGATTTACCAATTCTAAAATCATGGCCTAATGATGCAGGCAAATTTATCACATTAGGATTAGTTGCAACAAAACATCCAGAAACAGGAGTTAGAAATCTCGGAGTATACAGAATACAAATAATTGATAAAACTCATGCATTAATGCACTGGCAAAAACACAAGCGAGGAGCTCACCATAGTGATATTGCAAAAGACAAAGGAGAGAAAATTCCCACAGCAATTATAATTGGAGGAGAGCCCGCTACAATATTCTCATCAATTGCACCAGTTCCAGAAGGACTAGACAAGTATCTTTTTGCAGGAATTACAAGAAAAGAAGGAATCAAAACTGTAAAATGTAAAACAATAGATTTGGATGTTCCAGCAAATGCAGAAATTGTTTTAGAAGGATATGTGGATCCTGCAGACATTAGAGATGAAGGACCATTTGGGGATCATACAGGATACTATACACCAGTTGAACCATACCCAACATTTACGCTAACAGGAATTATGCGAAGAAAAGATCCAATATACGTTACAACTGTTGTTGGAAAACCAATTCTAGAAGATGCATTCATTGGCAAAGTAATTGAGCGTTCATTTTTACCACTGATTCAAATGTTCCATCCAGAAGTAGTAGACTTTAGCATGCCACCTGCAGGTTGGTTCCAAGGATTTGCAATTATTTCAATAAAGAAAAGATATCCAGGTCAAGCAAAAAAAGTCATGATGGGTCTTTGGGGAATGGGACAGCTCTCACTAACAAAGATGTTTGTTGTCGTAGATGAGGACGTCAATGTTCATGACATCAATGATGTAATTTGGGCAATTACTACAAGAGCAGATGCAGCAAGAGACACTGTGATAATCAACAACACTCCAACAGATACACTAGATCCAGCATCACCTCTAGTAAACTTGGGTTCAAAAATGGGAATTGATGCAACTCAAAAAACTAGAGAAGAAGGATATCTACGAGAAATTCAACAAGTAGTCAAAGTTGATGATAAGACAAAAGATCTAGTAGATTCTAAATGGTCTAGTTATGGTCTATAGTATTGAAATAGGATTATAGAAATTATCTCGTTCTTCTACTTGATAGCCAATTTGATGAATTGCATCAATAATTATTTTATCAGTTAGTTCTGTCGAACGTGCACCAGTACATGAAACAACTTCTTCACCAATCAAAGTACCACCAAAATCATCAGCGCCATATTGTAATGCTAATTGAGCCATACCAACACCGTTAGTTAGCCATGAAGATTGAATATGAGGTATTAATCCATCAAGAACTAGTCTAGATATTGCAATCATTTTCAATAGTTGAGTTCCACCAGTTCCATAGTCTACAATACCTTCTTTTTGCATCAAGGTGTTATTTGGTTCAAAATTCCATGGAATAAATGCCATGAACCCATTAGTCTTTTCTTGTAGTTTTACAATTTTAGAAAAGTGTTCAACGATATCACCATTATTTTCTACACTACCATACATCATGGTTGCAGAACCTGAGATATCAAGAGAATGTGCTTCATCCATAATTCTAATCCAATCAGCACTAGAGATTTTTTTAGGACTGATAATTTCTTTAACTGAATCAGTTAAGATTTCAGCACCAGCACCAGGAATTGATTGTAATCCAGCATCTTTTAATCTAGATAAAATTTCTTTTGTGGAGGATTTTTCAACTCTTGCAATCATGTCAATCTCAGATGTAGATAATCCATGAACTCCAACTGTTGGGAATTTTTCTCTAATCATTCTAAAGGCATCTTCATAATATTCAATTTTGAGATTAGGATTATGGCCACCCTGAATCAAAACTTGTCGGATCTTAAACATATCAACAGAGGTTTTGACTCTAGTTTCAATCTCATCAAGAGTCAAGGTGTAAGAATCATCAGCACCAGGTGATCTATAAAATGCACAAAACTTGCAATCAGTGATACAAACGTTGGTGTAATTCAAAATAATATTATTTACAAAAGATGCTTTTTTACCAAATTGTTTTCTTGTCAGATGTCCAGCAGCAAGACCCATCAAATGAACATCATCAGACTCTAATAATCTCAAAATATCCTCAGAGCCAGGTCTTTTTCCAGCAAGGGAATTTTCTAAAATATCTTTGATATCGCTTTTTTGTATCTGCTCAGTTGTTTGACTCAAGTGACCTTCATCGTTTGGAATTTCTATTTAATCCTTGATAGAAATATTGCATAGAAAAAGAAATAAAGAAAATGAGTGATTCGTGCGCAATTTTTGAGAAATGTGTGTTTAATCATTCACGTTATTTTTAAGTAGGGCACAAAAATCAGATCAAATCATGGTATCAGGAAATCAAATTAGACTTAATCGAATTCTCAGAAAAGGAAGAATGCTTTGTATTCCAATGGATCATGGTATTTCAAACGGACCTATTGAAGGTCTCGAAGATCCAGTATCAACAATTTACAAATGTGAAGGACACGGACTCACAAGTGTAATTATTAACAAAGGGATTCTCAAAGCATTACCAAAACCAACCAAAATAGGGATTTTAGTTCATTTTTCAAGTAGTACATCATTATCATTAGCACCAAATCGTAAAATGTTAACTGGAACAGTAAAAGAAGCAGCAGCCATGGGAGCTGATGGAGTTTCATTACACATCAACATTGGAGGCAAAGAAGAACCTGAGATGTTAGAACAACTTGGAATGACTGCAGATCAATGTCACAAATGGGGAATGCCACTTTTAGCAATGATGTATCCTAGAGGAGAAAATATCAAAAATCCACATGATCCAGAAATTGTTGGACATGTTGCAAGAATTGGAGCAGAATGTGGTGCAGATATCGTAAAAACACTATACACTGGAGATATTGATTCATTTTCAAAAATTGTAAAGAGTACACCAGTTCCAATTGTAATTGCTGGAGGACCAAAAGCTAAAACAGATTTAGATATTCTTCAAATGACTGAAGATGCAATGACTGCAGGAGCTAAAGGAGTTACATACGGTAGAAACATCTTTGCACATAAAACACCTGAAAAAATGATAGAAGCATTAGCTGAAATAATTTTCAGAAAAGGGACCGCAAAGGAAGCAATGAAAAAAATTGAATAAATCAAGAGAATTAATAATTTCACCTAAAGTATCACAAGCACAATTAGCTAAATTCCTACCTCAATTACAAGAAGAGGGAATCAACATAGTATATCTTGACCCAAAAAAATTAGGCAGTAAAAAAACAAAATTACAAACTGTGTTTACTTCTAGTGCAGCAAACTATGTGGTGTTAGAAAAAGACGGAGTAAAACCAAAGGGAAAAAAAATTGGAAGAAAATTCGAAATTTTATCAAATACAGATATCGAGGAGGTTTTCACTATAGCCAAAAAAGGATTAGACTTTGTAATAATAGAAGTAAAAGATTGGAAAATAATTCCATTGGAGAATATTATTGCAAAATTACATAAAATTCACACCAAAATCTTTGCCATTGCTAAAACTCCTGAAGAAGTAAGGAAGATGTTTTCAATTTTAGAAGTAGGTGTAGATGGCGTAATCTTTACTGCAACTTCAATTAATGAAGTTCGTGAAGTCATGGTATACCTGGGAACAAAGAGTTTCGATATGAAGGCAGCAAAGATTAC
>CALFHG010000256.1 GCA_937875805.1 uncultured Nitrosopumilaceae archaeon | reverse complement strand
CAAGTCCTGTTAAAGCATCAATAAAGTTACCAAACTCACCAATATGCATAGTAGTAGTTGTTGGAACTAGAGATTCTGCACCATACAAATTTGTCAAAATATGATTATTTTCATCATAATTGAGTTGAATTAATGCATCAACTAGTGCTTCTTTTGTAGAGTCAGACATGTCTGAACTTACCATAACAACATGTGATGGTACAGGTCCAATTGTAGTAACTGCACGTAATTTTGCTTGATCTTTTAATTCAAGATATTTTTGTGGAGCAATATCTGAACCAAATGCAACATCCACCTCGCCCTGAAGAAGCAGTGTTAATGCAGCTTTGTAACCACCAGCAAAAGTATAACTTTCAAAGTTATTTTTCAATGCAGATTCCAAAGCAACAATATCATCACCTTCAATGGTAATGTGTCCCTCAGTAACTAGAGTTCCCATAGGTCTAACAAAACCAGATGAACCAGTGATGCTAGTAAATGCCACTTTTTTTCCAACTGTATCTGCCAATGAATTAATTGAATCATTGTCAGCTAGAGCCCAAACTGTTGCTTGATAGTTTACTTTTCCTGCAACAAGTTCTGCCATTACTACCTCTGCACCAGTTCTTTGGTGAGTGATCCATGCAGGACCAGTATCCATAAAGGCAGCATCAATATGACCAAATCTCATTCCTTCAATGATTGTTTCATAATTTGTTGGAACCACGATTTCAACATCTACACCAAGTTCATTCTCAAGAAAGGTTTCCAATTCTTTGGCTTTAGGAGTTAGTTCATCAGCTTTTTCAACTGGAATAAATCCAATGGTAATAGTGTCAACATCCACAGTGTTTGATTCAGATGAAACGTTAATGATTTCATTAGTTGTTAAAGAGTTAGAATTATCATTCAAACTTCCTAAACCATAACCTCCAAGAAAGGCTGCTACGGCAATTACAACGAATGCCAAAATTATTTGTTGTTTCATGATTAACAAAAAATTAGGATAAGCTAAATTATTTAAAGCAAGCCATCATTCTAAATAGTCATTCCAAGTCTATAGAATGGGAACAAAGTGAGTTTTTGATTTTAAAATTAATAATTAATTGGATTTAGGATTTACAGTATTTGAGTACAAACTCAAACTAGGCTCCAAATCTTCTAAAATAATTTCAACTTTCCCAATTCTACTCCTATACAGTTTAATTTTTTTACCTTCAGAAGAAATGATAAATTTATCAATTTCTGCCAATGCAAGTTCCTCCAAAGTGGACAAAGTTTTGTAAACAGTAGATAGAGATATTTTTAATTCATCAGCAATTTTAGTTGCATCTTTTGATTCATTTTTGATTGAAAATAAGACAGATCTTGTACAAACATTACTGAGGGATTCAATAATTTTTTGAGTGATATCAAATTCAGATAATTGTATAATTGTAGGTTTTTGCATGATATCACTCAGTTAGGAATCAGAGTCAAAACAGGCTCAGGTTTTCTAATAGAAATATCAGCTTTGCTGATTCTGCTTCGATAAACTTTGTATTTTCTACCTTTGTCAGAAAGCATCCATTTTTCAACTTTGATTAGGGTTAATTCTTCAAGGTCTGATAATTTCTTGTACACTGAGCTAAGAGGGATTTTGAGTTTATCTGATAGCTCAGCTGCAGTATTACCTTTTTTAATAATTGAAAATAAAATTGCTCTTGATTCAGAGTCAGCTAATGCTTCAATAACTTTTTGAGTGATATCATATTTTTTTAATTGTGGTAATGTTAATTTCCTAGACAAGTAAATGTTAAAAATTCCCGTATTATTTAAACGAAATGTACTAGTTCTCACTCTATAGAATCAGAATAATTATAAATATTTTATAGTATCTTTGTCAGATTCAAAACGATTCCAAAAGAATCCCAGAATTAATCCAATTGAAATCCAAAATGATGAAACTCCCAATACAGACATTATTCTAAACTCATTAACTAAATCCATAGGAGCAGTGATTTCATCAGGATTTTCAGGCATTATGAAAAATACCACACTTATGAAAATTCCATACCCAATTAAAGATACAAATTTTTTCTTATTTTGGAATTTGCGGGATAATTTGTAAAAAACAATTGCTCCAATTCCAGAAATTGCAATAAAGGAAAGGTATAGAATTGCCCTCAACACCACAGTTTCAGCATCACCCACAGTTGGTGGATTTGCAGGATATTTCAGAAAAGGAATTAAATAAATTGTAAACCACATAATTCCAGCTAGAACTAGTGACTTTTTGATATCATTATTTCCAGGTAAGGAATTTCTAGATAATGCAAATACAATACCAAATAATGCACCCATAGACGTTCCTAAAATTGCACCTGCAAGAATTTGACCACTTTTTTGCCATACTCGATACCCTTCATATTCTACCCAGAATTGAGGAGAATCTTTTTCTTCACCAGATTCAAATAAATTTTGATTTTCAATCCCTATGGCCTGATCAAGATAAGGCTCTACAATTGCAAAATTAACAGTACCGTGAATTAATCCTGCAGAAGCACCAGATAGTAATACTATAACGATAAAGAGAAATGTTTTCACTTCACATCACCTAATGACAAGGAAAGCCAGCAGCATGTCTCATATCATGAGTTAACTCATGAATGTATAGATCAGTGTATGCTTGTT
>CALFHG010000255.1 GCA_937875805.1 uncultured Nitrosopumilaceae archaeon | reverse complement strand
AATAGAAATACAAGAAAACAGGCAGAAAATTTCCTTACTACAAAGGAAACTATACTACATTGAGAACAAACCTCAAGTAAATAAAAACAGGAAAAACTACAAGCGTCAGGCATGGGCAGATAGAAAAGACAATCCCAAAAACAAGAGGAATATTATTTGATCACAAGCAAATGCTTTTCCTATCACCATATCAGGTGCAAGGGGAACAATAATCTATGTGAGTGTAATTGCCACAAAAAACAATACAAGGACTTTGCAGAAGCAGTAAGTGATCTTTCAAAATCACACAGGAATTTACTGTTGAAATCATACTTGAGCAAATACAAAATCTTATCTGCAAAAAATCGCAAAAACACAAAAGATATTGACACAACTGAAACAGATTGCAATGGAAGATATGGCTACTTTTAGTCAAAAAGCATTAGGAAGACTAATGAAAATGCAAAAGCATCTGATTAAGGATATTAATAAAATCAATAGTAACAAGACCATATCCTATGACGCACAAATATTTGCAAACAATGATGAGAAACTGGAATACCAAAAAGAAAACAAGCAAAAACTGCTCAAAGAGAAGCAACTGGAACTTGATTGGGTCGATAATATCCTCAAAAACAATACTTAACTACTATCTATTTTTAATTTTAGATGATGGTCGGCACAAAACAACGTAAACGATTCTTTGCCTTACAACACGAAAGATCAGAAAACAAACAAATCACAAAATTAGAATCTGACATTAAACGATTGAATGATCCTACAATGTCAATGAATCCTCATGCTAGAGAATTTGTTATTAAAAACATTAATAGAGAGATTAATTCACTAAAGAGAATTAACAAGGCAACAAGATGAGTTTTGAGGTAATCTGCACAACAACAAGAAATAGATTCAATAGCCCTAAAGAAATTTTAAAATGCCCATATTGTGATAAAGTTTTAGTCAATGTTGGTTTTGCATTACTTTGTCAATAATGTTTATTTAGATTAAAATCATCAAAAATCAATCTTGGAAGAACAAAAATATCCACTAATGGAATTTACTAACGATATTTCTAATGTGATAAATCAAAGATATAATGATGAAGGAATAAATTTTAAAGATTATTCTCAAGACCAAATCGCAATAAGATTGGAATTTGATCTTCAAAAACTACCAAACATACTACGAGAAACATATCCTAACAACAAGAAAAAATTACTTGATGTGGCAACTGATATTTACTACTTGACTTCTCAAATTGTTTATGGCGAGAAACTTTGATCGAAAAGGCTAATTACACGCTATATTTCTATGTGGTTGGATTTCTATTGATTACAATCGCTGTAATGATTGCAACAAACATTAATTTTGGACTTACAACAAACCAAAGTGTTCTTGCAGGATTAGTTACTGCAATAATTGCTGTTATATTTGTGAGGAAAATAAATAGTTGAAATGTTGTTAAACTTTATTATTATTTTACTAGCTATATCTTCGCCAAACATAGCAATGGAACAATACGAAACCTCATTATCAGATAAAGCATGGGAACTTGAGCAAGAAAAAATCAAACAATATGACTCTATTGCAAACCCTGAAGATATTCAACAAGCACAAAAAGAAGATCAAGACAAGTGGAATGAATTCATGGCAGAACCACATGACGGAAAGATGTTCAAGTCAGATTGTAACTCCATTGGAATATGTGAATATTATTGGGTAACGCCACCTGATATGACCTTCAATGTTACAAGTAACTTTGGCGAAGTAAGACAAATTAGTGTAACTTGTGGTGATGGAACCTTTGCCAATTATACGTCACAAGAATGTCAACTTACTAAGGATCAAATTGTTCAAAATGAACAGATCAAACTTTTCCTAATTGCAATAACCATATTATCAATCATTGCAATATCTGGAGTTATCATATACATAAAAACAAAAACAGATTTTGATAATCTCATTAACATTGTAAAAATATATCTAAAAGGAGATAAATCTGATTGAAGGCAGTAGGAATAGTTGTTCTAGTAGTAATTGTATTCTTTTTTGGTTATATGATATATGATTCCCCTGAAGATGATGTAATAATTAGCGGAATTGATGTAAAACGATTAAAAACAATCACAGAAACTATCGAATGTTATTCTGCAACACAAGACTTTACTTGTGGTCAAATTTCATTCCAAACCAATTCTGATGTAATCATAAAAGAAACCGAAGTAATCACAATAATTGAAGAAAAGGAAATAGAAGTAACTGATGATGCAGGAAATGTATCTATTGAAATGCAAAATGTAACTACTACCAAAGTTGTTCCAAAGGTATCTACTGCTGATATTACTTATCTGGATAAGCAAACTGGCGACTTTGTAGTTTGTAAAATGGGAAATCAATGTGTTATTGAAGCTCAAGTAGAATTATTTGATGATAGAGAAAGATCTGTCCCTGCACCATACGGCTATCAATTAACAATTTCATGTGAACATAGGGACGCTTGTAATCAAGACCGAACAAGAAGTACAAGTGCAGGACAAGTAACTGAAGGAGATGGTAGTATTAGATACACTTGGGTTCCTACATTACAAGATTCTGTTGGGGAATACGAAATTTTGCTAAATGTCCGTTCTGCAATGTTGAATTCTGACGGTATTCCTATCAATCTACCCAAGACAATTTCATTGGTATTGATCTCTTGAATGTTAAGATAAAAAATGCAATTCCAATATGGATAATTGTACTTTGGATTTCTGTTGGTGTTATTATGTTCCTTAGTTCTATTGGTTGGGAGTTACTTGAACTGATTGATGAAAAACTATGCTACGAAAGTATTCCCTGCATGACCTTTGACATACTTATGTTCCTGACACATTATTTTGGAATCTTTATTTTAACAATGGGAGTGCTGTCTTTATTAGGGAACGAACAGGCGTAAGGTAAATGCGTAAATACTACTAATCCATTGAAAAAATATTGGTTCACCCAACTCTTAGGCTACTCGGTTTGAGTTTTGTAATGGGTAGTATTGCTATACTACTTATTCTCCTTTCTCAATCTGTGTTGCTAATGATTACTGGCATTGAATTGCAAAATTCAATCGCTGACTTGGGTAGTAGTGCAGGACAACTTTTAGGCAATCCAATGCTGATGGGAGTAACTTTCATTAGCATGATTATTACAGGTGCTATAATTATGGCAGTTGCAATAGTCCGAACTAAAATTGCAAAGCATTTCGGAATGACACCACAAACAATCAAGTTCAACACAACAAGAAAACTTGGTTTGGTTATGTCATTATTCGTAATAGGATTATTGACCTCACTAATCTTTGGTGGTTTCAATGACTTTATTCAAAATGCAAGTCCTGACGCTGACCTTAACTCCCTCAACGGATTCTTAGATGCAATCATGGGTGGAAACATAGGTTTAGTTCTAGCAATCTTCTTTACGATTGCAGTTTTCGGTGCATTGGCTAACGTTATAGGCCATTTGTGGAAACCTGTAAACGCAGGAGTTGAAAGAGCTACCCACAACAAATAGACCACAAGGTCTTTTTTTTACTTTTTTTGCACGATAAGTCGTGCAATCCACATAATCATTTATTTAGTAACACCTCTCTCACAAAAACAATAACATGGCTTCAAAAGAAATGATAATTGGGGTTCTAGTATTAGTAGTCGCAATCGGCTACATTGCTATGAATCCTGATGTATTACAATCTGCTTCCGTAACAAGCGGAACGGTGTTAGGAAATGAAAATGTTGATCCTAACGTGGCAAAAACTCAAGCTTACAAAGGTCCAGTTGACGTAAATTCACGTTCATCTGACTCCATTGTAACTTCAACAGCATATACTGATGCAACAAACTATGTAGTTAATTACTACAAGAAAGTTAATGATTCAGCTGTATTCATTATCGCATCAGCATCAAATACCGCTACACTTGACGTAGAATCTGGCGACAAAACAATATGGGCAGAAGTTCATATTCCAAGTGGTCAAGGTTTCTATGTTGATGGACAAGCAATAGCTGATTCCCACGTTAGAGTTGGTAATCCAATCATAGGTGATTGGAACAATGACAATGTTGACACATACATATTTCCTATTGATGTAACTGGCTACGAAAGAGATGATACTGATCCAGGTTTTACTTGGTTCGTTAGACTCTTAGACGAAGGCAGTTTGGCATTAACCGCACCATCAGATATTAGTGCATTAGGTCAAGGTAAAGTATCTTGTTCAATAGATTGGGAAGGATCTATTGATGCAGAAGGAGATGCTGAATTCTTAACAAAAGCTGTACTAACTTTAAACCAAACTGAGTCATCTGACTTGTGGTTCCCACAAGATTCATGGACAAAGATAAACGGTGAAAAGTTTACTTTTGACGAAGATGGATTTGAGGGAGCTGACAAAGCTTCAACATATACCTACACGTTGAAACTAGCTGATGACTATCTCACACAATGGCAAAGTATGAATAATCAAGGTGCAATTCCTTTGAAATACTTAGTCAACGGAGATAACGAATTCGATTTCGAGACAAAAATCTTTACAAACTTTGACGCAAATGACGAGGGTATTGAATTAACCTTAGCATTGACAACTGAAAATGCACAAGGAACAGCTACCACCGTATCTGATGCAGTTAAATGTCTAGAAACTTAGACAACCCACTTTTTTATTTTTTTTAACACTTAATACCTAATTCTATAAACAATTTTCATGCCACAATCCGATAAAGAAAAAGCAGTTATGGCAATTCTAGCTCATAAAAATAAAGTTGAAAAAGTTGATAATAATAGAAGAATGTTATTTTTAAAGAAAAAATTAGACCTTGAAGACTTGAACAAAGCAAGACAATATACGACAACTTCAGTTCCATATTATATGAAAAGGAAACTAGACTTGGAAGATGTGCATGACCCTGATAATAAATTCTACCATAGTGAAAATTATTATCTGCCATTTACCCCTGAACACATTCCTCATGCACACCAAGAAATTGATCTTAAAAAAATTACTAGACCTGAAAGAAAATTATATGGTTGGACAACAATCCCAAAACTTGAACATGAAGATCAATCACACGCTGAACAATCCTACATGGAAAGAAAAGACGCAGGGCGTGGAACAATATCCAAATATGGTGGAAGACCTATGCCTAGACCAATGGAAAATGCACAAGATTGGATTTTACAAGAAGATCCAGAATTCACAAGTGGTAATAGACCGTTAGAACAAACTGATTGGAGAAAAGACCGACATGGAAAAAGATATTTGAACGCAACAACAAACATTGCAGAACGAGGAACTAATGCGTATTTTGAAACACCCGACAAAAGTAATCCTACACTACTTGATATTTATTCAGGCA
>CALFHG010000254.1 GCA_937875805.1 uncultured Nitrosopumilaceae archaeon | reverse complement strand
AGTAGGAGGTCCACCCTCAGGTAAAACCCAAGACCAAAAATGAGAAAAAGGTCCAATCAACATCCCTGCAAAAAGATAACCTATGATCAATGGTTGTTTGATTTTGAAAAAAGCAAGTGTTACAATTGCACCAATAATCATAATGAATGCTAAATCAGTAACAAAACTTGTGTGTGGTAATTCAGGTGTTATTTGCTCAATTAGACTTGTTACAGTATTGTTAAAGGTACTATGAATTCCACTAGAATCTAGTTGGAGTGGAATATTTTGCATATCATCAGTCAACAAATTTCTTTAAAAACGATTACGAATTAAAAATATGAAAAATACTCTCGGCTCAATACAGCCTCATTTGTTTTGAAAATATTTAACCCCTTTATGCCCAAACATCGTGATCAATATGCAGAATGATGATTAGGTCTACTGAATAAAATGAAGAGATATGACCTGGGGTATCTGACTGTATACTTGGTTATTTTGTAATCACCTTAGTATTAATAGTACGGTACCATACCGTACTATATGATTCAATGTGAATATTGTCCAAGAGGATTTATTGAAACAGTCAACGGTTTGGCTGAAAAAACATTTCATGAGTTACTTCATGAACCAACAGTGGTAAACAAGTAACACTTTACATGTTTTATTTTACACCCAACTTTTTTATCTTTAAATTTTAAATGATTTTACATGGCTGCCAAAATCACAAAGAAGAAAATAACAGTAAAGGCAAAAAAAGAGCCTAATCCTTCAGCGATATTAAAAAAGGTAGCATCAGTTTCAGATTCAAACAAAGCATTACAAAAAGAGATCAAAGTAATGTCAAAAATATTTGGTGAAAATCAAAAAGTTCTAATTTCTATGAAAGGGATGATTGATGCATTAACATCCACATTAGAGCATATTCAAAAACAATCAAAACAAATTAACATTATAGAAGATGATACTCAAAAATTATACGCAGGATTAAACCAAGTCAGATCACAATCAAATTTAGTTAATAAAATTAACGACCAGACTTCCAAATTAGAAAATGAAATCAGTAGAATTTCTGAATTACAAAAATTATCAAAACCAGAACAAGTCGAAGACAGTATGAATTCAATTAAAAATAATTCTCAAATGATTATCAAAATTGCTCAAAGAATTGATGAAGTAAGAGAGGATCTAAGAAAAGTTTCTGGAAAGACAGATTCATTTTTAAAAATTGGATCTGAAATGGATAATTTAAAAAATACCATAAATGAAATTTCAGGAAAAACTGCAAAATTAGATACAGGTTCTCAAATTATTGAAAGTCTCAAACAAGAACTTGGAAGAATTTCAGATGGAGTATCATCTACTTCAAACCTTCATTCAGAATTAGATGCAATCAAAATTACAATTGATGCCATTTCATCAAAAGCATCAAAAATTGATTCATTGGGAGGAGTAATTGATGGTCTCAAAGAACAATTTAACGCTATATCATCAAAAGCAAATGTTGTAGACAATTTGAGTATTGAAACCATCAAAGATCTAGGTGGAAAAATAGATAAAATTGAGACTGAGGTTGGTGCCCTAGTACAAAGAGCAGACTCTACAGCATTTGTTGGAGAAGGACTAAAATCAGTTCAAGATGATTTTTCTAATTTTAAAGAAAATGTATTTGATAAAACAAACAGTATTGAACAAAAAATATCATCAGTCTCTGACACATTAAAGAGACAAGATGAATCCACAATTGAATTTCATAAAAAATCTGAAAGACTATTTCAGGAATTACAATCAGTCAAAGAAGTTACAAGTAAGGCATCTAGTAATTCATCAAAAGAAGTTATGGCGTTGTTAAAGCTATCAGAGTATCAATCAAATATTAGAATGAATGCAGAGTCAAAATACGGAGTTGTAAAAGATATTGAAAAAATGGCATCACAAACAGCTGGCATTGTAAATTTGTTTGATAAAATCTCAATAGAATCTGGAGAAAATATTCCACTACCTCACGAAGTAAGACAATGGGCAGTAGGCAAAATGTTAGATTGCGCAGACAAATGGGAAGTAAGATTCAGTGATGTCTATTCAATTTTAACAAATGCAATAGGCAAAGATATGCTAAAAGAGGCAATTAGAATTCAGCAAGTAAGAGACATTTATGGAATTAGAGCAGTAGATGAAATTAGAAAGGATCTAAATATTTCTTAATCACTATTCGTCAAGTTTATTGAGTTGTTCTTTCTTTCTTTTTAATGCAGCAAAGATTCCAATAATTGCTGCAATCCAAATAGCACTCATCATCATATTTGCAAGGCTGACATACATGTAGGGAGTTGCATCCATAATGTTGATTTTCAGTATTAGTGCCCTATCATTGATATCAAGCATTCCAGTATGATATGCAGAGTTTTCTTTTGAAATCGATGAGATTTCATCAATACCTGCAAGCATCGTGTTTATGTTATTTTGAATTCGAAGGAAATTTGTAGATTCTGTGCCAAACAACCAAACAGGGTTTCTTGAAATTACTTTACCTTCAGAATCAACAGTTTCAGGTAAACTCACCATCAAGATATCCAAATCAGCCTGAATTGCCACTAAATGATTACGAATTACATTAGGATCAGAAGAAGTCATGATACCATCAAGATTTCCTCTAATTCTATCAAGAGGATAAATATCAGAATTATAACCAGAAATTGCCATATATCCTCCAAAGATAATTATTCCAAGTATTCCAATCATGGAAAGTTTGTAAACAGTATTTGCCATTTTTTCCTTCTTAGTTTTTGGTCGATTATCACTTGATTTATTTCTTTTAAATCGAGTATGGGATATACTCAGATATGCAATGTAGAAAAAGCCAATAGCTTGAAGAGCAATAATTGGTACAAACACAGGATTGTTTGAAAAAATGGCAATGAAAATACCCATTATTCCATATACACCAAAAAATATTTCCAAAAGAGTTGTTTGTGTAAAAGGTAAATTGTAAGCCTTGTTTCTCCAATCATCTTGCTTTGTTACGATTCCATATTTTGGAGTTCTATGAAATTCATTTTTCTTGCCAAGAACTGCATCAAATACTGCAACAGTATTGTTTACAGCCATACCAGCATTATAGACAAGTAATGCTGGAAGTAATTTTGCTTTAGACTTCCATGATTTATCATACATTCCATGTATTACAATAAGAAATGCTCCAGGACCCATTGCAAGATATAGTGCAATTGTCAAAACAGGAAGAACATTTACCACATAGAGATTAACTTGTCCTGCTAACAACACAGGTAATGCCAAAAATTGTATCAGTACCAGTGGATAAACAATATGGCGAGTGAGTTGGATAAATGCCTGAATTTTTGCCTCAATTGCAACATTACGTTTTAGAGCAACATCAGATAGCAATTTGATTGCACATTGAATTGATCCTTTTGCCCAACGGAATTGTTGCCGTTTAGCCCCATTCATTTGTGCAGGTAATTCAGCTTCTACAACAATGTCAGGCAAGAACAAACATTTCCAACCTTTCATTTGTGCTCGATAACTAAGATCAAGGTCTTCTACAAGTGTAGCAGTGTGCCAACCTCCAGCATCTTCAATACAAGCACGTCTCCAAATTCCTGCAGTACCATTAAAATTCATGAAAAGATGGGAATTGCTTTTTGCTTTTTGCTCTACGAGGAAATGAAAATCAATACTGAGTGCCTGTACCTGAGTAATGGTAGAATAATTTTCATTGACGTGTCCCCATCTACACTGAACTAGTCCTATTTTTGATGAGGAGAAATGAGGTATTGCTCGTTTAAGAAACCAATCCGGAGGAATAAAATCAGCATCAAAGATTGCAACAAGATCAGTATCAGTTGTTTTCATTGCATGTTTTAAAGCACCAGCTTTGTACCCTATTCTGGTTCCACGTCTCACATGTTCAATTTGAAATCCTTGTTTTTTGTAATCATCAATTAGATTTCCAAGTAATTCAACAGTATCATCATCAGAATCATCACATACCATTATTCTCATTTTGTCTTTTGGATAATCTAAATTACAAACAGCATCTACAAGTCGTTTTGCAACATACTTTTCATTGTAAATTGGTAATTGGATTGTAACTGTAGGAGTTCCCCAGTCAACAGTAGGGTAAGGTTCTTTTCTAGTTCTAGCAAGAATTGCAAGATAATAGAAATTAACAGTATATGCTGTGATAATTATAGCAGAGAAAATGAATAGATCAAATACAAATGAAGTAAAAGGGTTGATTGCCATATCCCTAATTTCACAGAATTATCAGTTGTTATTTAAATTGCAAGAAATTAAAATTATTTTTGCTCGTAAATTTTGATTGCTTGTGGAGGACATACACCCTCACATGCAAGACAGAAAATACAATCAGGTTCTTTTGACATTAATGGTTTTTGTTCTGAAGCAGGATTGCCAGGTGTATCAAACCATTCGTATACACCTACAGGACAAGCCTCAAGACACCCGCCATCTGCAATACAAATATCATAATCTACTGAAACAAATTCTCCCCAAACTCCCATGATACCGTTGCTTGTACCCTTTCTTCCCCAAGTTTTGATTGAATATCCCATAGCATCATATGCTGCAGTTGATTTCATTTTTGATTTGTAATTAACATCAATTGGACCAGGTTTTGCCCCGTCAGGAATTTCAAATGAATCATCATCTTCTTCTCCTTCTTCATCTTCTTTTGCCTCAACTGGTTTTAGTTTGGCACCAAGAACAATTTTTGCAAGAGGAGTTAGTTCTTCTAGTTTTTGAATGGCTGCAACTTCAGAAATTTTTTCAGATTTAACAAGATGTGAAATCATTTTGTCTGCTAAAATAGTATTTCGTAAAATTGTATCAATAACTAATTTAGCAAAATGGTCTGCTTTCTTTCTATAATCTTTAACCCAATTAGGATCACCGAATTTTTCAATTGGAAAAATTTGATAAATAATATCTCCAACTTCACCAGTGACAATTTCAACTGTAACTGACAAGTCAACTTCCTCGTATCCTTTGGCATCAGGATCATCCATGTTTTGTTCTTTCCAACGATATGTGGCGTAAATCCTATCGGCATACATGTCCATTTCAAATGCCTTTTTGAGACCGTCATGAACAGATCGTATCTCACCAGGTTCTTCTAATTTAATTGGTAATCTGTATAGTCCAAGTTTGAATCCATGTAAAGGATAAACACCACGTTTTGCAGTGGCAGTTTCCATTGACCATACTCGGTCTTTAAGAAGTAAAGACATGTGATTTGAGTAACTTGATTTTATTTAAAAAGGTTATCAGTCATCATCAGGGCATGTGAGTTCTCTGAGTTCAATGTATTTTTTTTCCATTGCTTCTGCATGAATCAATACTTTTGGTAG
>CALFHG010000253.1 GCA_937875805.1 uncultured Nitrosopumilaceae archaeon | reverse complement strand
TGTCCATAACAAATTGTAACAAATACTGATTTTTTATGAGGGGTTTGAGGGTGTTTAGTGTATTGAAATCGAAAGACATTGCAATATTAGTGTAAAACATTCAATGTGAGGAGTGCAAAATTAGGAGTTACAAAAAAGCATATTTTTCATTTAAAATAAATTGATTCTAGTTAAACTCAAAATCCGTGAAATTCAGACCACTGATTTCCAAGTTTATCGATTATTTTCCAGCCAAGTCTATCTATGTTAACACTAGGTTCTGCAATTACCAATACGATATATTTTCCAAGAGGAAAACTCATCATTACAACTTTTTCTCTCCTGGAAGAGGAATATTTTACTCGACCCAAATTAGCGTCAAACCCTGTCCTATTTGCCACTCGATGTGCTAATTCCTGAAACATCTGTTTTCGTCTAGCATCAGTCTCAAAAGGAATTATCCCACTTTTCATATCACCTACAATTAATTGCCCAGAACTATCAATGAGGCCGCAAAATCGGATTTCAGGCTCTAATAAAATATTGCTTATTTTATTTTTCATTTCTTCAATAAATAATTCTGAATCAGTCATTTACAAATTAATTGCAATTTCATCATATTTAATATAATTTCATTTATGGAAAATCGCCCTGAAAATATTTGATTGTGACATAAACACCAATAATGATTAACAATCCTATACTTGCAATCGCAGTCTTTCGATCATTCCATGCCATATTCATAAAGTTTCTACAAGAATAATGAACTTAAGCATGTCATAGTTTAGAATCAAAGGATTGACGACAAATGTGAGGGAACATCAAGTACTTATTTTCAATAATGTCATAAAATACATTGGATGTAAAAAAAGAAGATACATCAGAAGAATCTAAAAAAAACCATATTTCATATTATAAATCACTATGTAAAGTAATCTCAGAAATTCAAAAAGAAAAAGAACAAGAAGGCGAACCAGCAGTCAAGAGTCATTTAGATAGCAGGGTAGATGCAATAGAGAAAGATAAAAAAAGAATAAGAGAGATGTTTCCAGATATCAAAGAAGAGGAATGGAATGGTCACACCAACTGAGAACAACCACAACAAACATCTAGATTTACTTCATGAATACAAAATTCATCTTGTAAAATACATAGAAATGTTAGAAAAGATGGATAAACAATCAGAATTTGCAAAAGATTGGAATCAATCAACGATAAAAGAGAGGAAACAGGAAATTAAAGTAATTGATAAAATTTTGAAAAATCTGATACGATTTTAGTTAGAATTTTCCTGAGTCAGATCATATAGAAAATTACAAAAAGTATCAACATGTTCAGAAGATACACCATCAAACCATGCAAGTTCTTTGTCAATGCTAAAATCTTTAAAAATATATTTCAAGTTTGATTTAACATAGATTACTTCATCTTGCACTGATTTGTTAATTTGTTCCATCATATTATCAGATAAATCATAATTACAAGTCATCAAATCCAATTGGACGTAATAATTTCCATGGGTAGGATTTATTTTTGCTTTGATAAACGGCCTATTTTGTTGTTGACAATCACGATAATGTCTGTCATATTCAAACATCTTAGAATCACCAAGATATTTGTGAAATATCATGACATCTAAAATGAATAGTCTTTAAAAAAGCCTAAAGGTCGGCAGTGATTTTTTTGACTTTTGTAATTAATCTAATTTTTGTACTAATTGGCATTTCAGGCTCCATTGTGAAATATACAATATTTCTTTTGGTGTAAATTACCATCTGAGAAACTCTTTCTCTTTCAACATGGACGTATCTCACTTTTCCAAGGGATCTATCAAATTCTTTTCTCATAGAACGTCTTTGGGCAACTTGATTACAAAAATGCTCTTCTTCTTTTTGATTTTTTAAATTAGTTTTTCCTGTTTTCATAATGGCTTCTCGAATTTTGCCTTTAGGATCAATAATAGCTGCAAATCTCATCTTTGTGTCTAACTTGAGTATTTTTTGAACTACATCAAGCATGTTAACTTTTTTTGAAGCCATTCTAAATTTAAAACAAGGCTCACTAAATATAAGCTATCAAATTTATTAAAAAAACTAATTTTGTAAGACAAAAATAAATTTTCGTTATCATTATTTATTAATCAGAAAAAAATAGTTGCAGTATGAAAATGTCTGTCGGAGTAGCAATCATAGGGATTCTGATGTTTGGGTCTGGCCTAGTAATGTTCTATTCAGTTGAATTAGGACAAACAGATACCATATTGAGATTTATCAAAAACACAGGCACATTTGTAGGGATTAGTGGAATGG
>CALFHG010000252.1 GCA_937875805.1 uncultured Nitrosopumilaceae archaeon | reverse complement strand
CCGTCATTTTTAATAAAATATTTGTATTTTTCAGACTACCTTTGAATTAAATAAGTTGGTTTTGCGAGATTATTTATTTCAGCGATCAGATCAAAATAATGAAAAACAAAGATTAGTCAGATAATATTGTCCTAGTTTTCTACTTGATTAAGTAGTACAAAAAATTATTGTTCTTGGGATAAAAATGATGCAGATAGTCATAAAAAATAAAAGAAAAAAGGATTAGATCACTTTGAAAAGTGACATCATTCCTGCAGAGATATGATCATTGACATGGCAGTGGAACATCCAAGTTCCAACATTGTCGGGAATAAAGTCAACAGTCTTTAGACTAGCTGGCATTAACTCCATTACATCAACTCTCATTCCATTCCACACGACAGTATTTCCATGCCAGTGTGGTGTGTGCAAATCTACTTCAGTTCCCATACCAATTAGATACCAACGTACATGTTCACCTTTTTCTAAGGTTTGTCCTGGCAGATTACCATAGACATATCCGTTAATACCATGCATGAGATTACTTTCAGCAAAATCATCATCTCCAACTAATTCCTCATTATCACAAGTTTCATCTGTGAATGTTTCTAGGTTATCACAAAGATAGTTGCTAGAATTTTCATCAGAAACTGTAAAGAGACTTACCATTTCTCTGTCTACATCCATCGGTCTACCATTTGAATCAGCCATTCCTTTAGCAGTTACTACTATTGGACCAACAAGTCCTGAATTGGTATCCATTGGGGAATCAACATGTGAATGATACATCCAAATTATTGAACTAGGATCACTTGGTCCTGGACCTGCACGTTCTGGTACATCCCACTCGTAAGTGTGTGTTTGACCTGGAGCAACTATTCCATCAGATTTTTTACTTGCAGAAGTTCCATCATTGTATTCAGCACCTTCTGAATCTTTATCATAAAAGACTCCATGTGGATGTACAGAATAATCTAGTTCATTAGAATTATTTTTGAATACAACTTTGATCGTATCACATACTTCAGCATGTATTATTGGTCCGAGGGTTCCAAGATGTTCCCATTCAGAGGTTCTTGGTTTAAGTTTTGAAAATGTATCATCGGCATACTCACGATATAATGCCTTGATGTATGTACTTCCAATTCTATCTGAAGAATTTTCAACAAATACATTTTCATCTTCATTAAACTCTTGTCCCTTCATCTGGTTTAGTCCCAAAGGAGCATAATCCCATTCTACTTCGTCTGCAGCAATGTAATAGGTGCGTGTTTTACCTTCATTGCTTTTACATTCACTAGTTTGAGTAGTTTGAACTGAAGCTACTTTTGGGGAAGAATAACTTGAAGCAGATTCAGAACATAATCTATCTCCACAAACTTTGTCAGATCCTGTTTCTAGTAGTCCTACGCCTTGACCTTTAGTGGCTTCATTTTCTTGAAGTAAACCAAAGGA
>CALFHG010000251.1 GCA_937875805.1 uncultured Nitrosopumilaceae archaeon | reverse complement strand
GAAAATGGCAATATTTCAGCAGTAATCATAACAAATGAAGGTAACTGTATTTTAGGAGTTCATGAAGAATCATGTATAATAATAAATGTTGAAAGAAATCAAGCAGATAAAAATTTTCTAACAATTCAAAATTCAACATTAAAAACATCAGAACAATTCATAGATGAAATAAATGAAATATTTGATACAAAAGCAGAACTTCACTCCACATTCATTCAGCCTAGGGATGAGATGAATTCTGCCTTGAAAACATCAGGAGTGATTTCAGGTAAAGGAACTATTTCTGCAGTATACACAATGCCTATGGAAGACACTAGTTCCATGTATGAAAAAATATCATCGATTCTAATTCCAAAAACCATCAGGGATTCAGGAGGATTTTATGATGTTGCAAGAAATCTTTCAACAGATGAGAATGCAAAAATGACATTTACAATAATACCATCAGAGAATAAATCATTACTTCAATTAAGACTATCAACTACTTATTCAGGAATAGCATCAAACATCGATAAAATTAAGCCATTAGAATTTTTGAAAACAGATGAATTGTATAGATCAGCGTATTTCTCTACTGGATTTTATCCTCTAAATTCAATAATACAAGTGGTGGTATTGTCTGTAGAAAACACCAATATTTCAGATGTTAAAGGAAACATATCTCCAACACAGATAGTAGACGGTCAAAAAATTCCAACTGACATTGAAAACCAAGGATGGATTTTTGATCCTCAAGAAGGTCAAACAATTCAAGGAAAATATATTTTTGGAGAAAAAACATCAGTAACTAATAAAGAATTAGAATTTTCACTAGGTGGAGAAAACATTCAAAGTAAAAACCAAGAATTTGATGAATCAATCATAGTTGTAATCATAATTACAATTGTTGCAATTGCTGCAGCGATGTTTTATCTTAAAGGATATAAAAAATAATTACAGTAAAAGAACTGCAGCTGCAAAAACAGTGGTCCATTTTCCATCTTTATCACCTTTAGTAGCTTGAGTAATGTTATGAGTTTTGTAAATTTCTCCAGAAATTAACCACTGTTGTCTCTTTTCATTCCATGCCTTATCAGCATCAAAAGGAATTCCTAAAGAAGATGCAAGCATTTGGGCTGCAATATCCTCAGCATAATCACCAGCTTGAGTTTCATTTTGTCCATAAGATTCGTATTCAGAAAGATATCCATATCTGGATTTATCCTTTGGTTGAGCAAGGCCAACAGATGCAGCGCATACTCTCTGAGGTTCATTTGTTTGGTTTTTTGAATAGATTGTAAATAAAATTTGGCCAGGTGAAATTTTTTTTAGACCTTCTTTTCTAGAGATTAATTTTGCTTGAGGAGGAAAAATACTTGAAATCAAAACAAGATTGGTTCCTGCAATACCAGCATCCCTAAGAGCATATTCAAAACTAGTTAGCCTATCTTCGTGAACGCCCTTACCTTTTGTAAGAAATAAATTTTTTGCAACTAAGTTTAACATTTCTGAATTCATGAAAGAGAGTTATTATTTATACTTTAATTGAGAGCAAGACTGAAAAATTTTAAAATTATAGATAATATTTAATCAGTTTTTCTTTTCTTTTTTCTTTTATCAGGTTGACTTTGAATCTGTGTTAGAAAGAGGAATGTAAAGAAAGCACCCAATCCAATGTTAATCACACCCATGAAAGTGATCATCATAGTCATAGAAGGTGGAGAAATAGGAGATAATCCAACAACAATTCCTATTGCGCCAGTAGCAAAAAACATCATCATCAAAATCTTAACTCGATTTGGTTCGATGTATCTCATAATTGGTATCAAAATAGGGCATTATTATAAACTGATTGTGTTTTCATGAATTTTGAAATAAATTTATTTCAAATTAACCTCTGGTAACACTTTAAACCTTGAAAAATTTTATTTTATTTCGTGCCAATGTAGCTCAGCCTGGTAGAGCAATTGATTTGTAATCAATAGGTCATGGGTTCAGATCCCGTCATTGGCTCCTTTCATTTCTAAAAACATCTTCAATCCGAAATTGGGCAATACGAATAAGTATGCTGAATTTAGAATTAATTGAAATGAGTTCAGTGGATTCAGAATCAAGTCAAAATAATAATGAAGAAATTTCTGTAAAAAAATCAACTTTTAATGGATTGTTAATAGGAATAATCATTCTAGTTGGAGTTGCATCATTCTTTGCAGGGTCATATA
>CALFHG010000250.1 GCA_937875805.1 uncultured Nitrosopumilaceae archaeon | reverse complement strand
TTTTTCTCTCTGGCATGTTGATTTATGATATTTAGTGCTAGTTAATTGTTATCATTATACTTTAATCTCAAGAAAATCAAATTCTACACATACACATGGAGTATCAAGAATTTTTGAAATTCCAGGAACAATATCATCTCCAACAACAAATCGTTTGATTGGAAGACCTCCCTCAGCCTTGATTATTAGAGTGAACATATTTTTTGAATGTTTTTTAGATTTTACATTAAAAATTTTCTTTGCAGAACGTTTCCCAGATTTCTCATAAATCACGACAGGACTATCAGTAAGAACTTTTAATTTTTTAAGACTTTTTGAATCAATCTCAGATTCAGCAGATATTCTTGCACTAATAGTAGAATTGAATTTAAGAGGTTTTTGAGGGGATTTATAGACTAATTTCAAATGATTGATTTTGATTGAATCAATAGTGACATTAGATAATTTTGCATTTCTTTTGTTAGGATTTTGTATTTTTACAAAAAATGGTCGTCCATTTCCTAAAACCAAACTAGATTTATCCTCACCACCAATCCAAGTGAATTTTGTAGTTGTACCACCAAATTTTTTAAAAAGTAGTTTTGAGATTGCACCTTCAATACTGTCAAATTCGGTAATTCCATGAAAATCACAAACTCTACACCCTTTTCCTGAACAATTTTTACAGGGTGTTTGTTTTTGAAAAAATCCCCGTTCAGATTTAACATATCTCCCAGAAAGAGTGATAGATTTTGAATACAATTCACAGGATTCATCTTTCAGATTTATTGTAAAAGTAATATCAGGATCAAGATGATCAATTATTTTTTTTGTTTTTTTAGAATACAGTTTCCCTAATTCTTTTGTAATGTCAGCCTTTATGCTATCAATTCCTTTTAGTTTGTACAGAGATCTAATGAGATCATCCCTATCAACAATAGAGGGTTTTATCATAGAACCTACACTGAATGTTTTGAAAGAGTAATCAGTAGAGGCATCAAGCATTAGTTTTAAAAAATGATCTAAATTATCAAAGAGATTTTTACACACATAGCATTTTTTCACATATTTTTGATTTAATTTTTTTCCAAGAAGTTTATTGGATGTAAGATGTAGTTGTTTTGAAAATAATCTACCTAAACAGTGATCACAT
>CALFHG010000249.1 GCA_937875805.1 uncultured Nitrosopumilaceae archaeon | reverse complement strand
TTGATATTCCAAAAAATAAATTAGTTGTAATTAGTGGATTGTCTGGTTCTGGAAAATCTACTTTAGCATTTGATACCATTTATGCTGAAGGCCAACGCAGATATGTTGAATCTCTTTCTTCATATGCTCGTCAATTTTTGGAGATGATGGATAAACCTGATGTTGATTCTATTGATGGATTGTCCCCTGCAATTGCAATTCAACAAAAAACTACTAGTAAAAATCCCCGTTCTACTGTTGGCACTACCACTGAAATTTATGATTACATGCGATTACTTTATGCTCGAATTGGAATCCCTCATTGTACAAATTGTAAAAGAAAAATATCTACACAATCTGTTGAACGAATATGTGATTCTGTACTCAAAGATTTTTTGGGACAAAAAATATTGATTTTATCTCCTCTTATTCAAAGAAAAAAGGGTACTTATGAAAAACTCTTTGAACAAATCAAAAAAGATGGATATTCTAGAATACGCCTAAATGGTGAAATTTTGAGCCTAGATGATGGTATTCCTCCGTTAGATAGACAGAAGTGGCATAATATTGAAATTGTTGTAGATAGAATATCTACAAATAAATCTGAAAGATCTAGAATTTTTGAGGCTATTCAAGCTGCAATCAAAGCATCAAAAGGAGATGTGATGATTTCATCAGATAAATCTGAAAAAATCTTCTCACAAAATAATGCATGTCCTCATTGTGGATTAACAATTGGTGAATTAGAACCTAGAAATTTTTCATTCAATTCTCCTTTTGGATTATGTAAAACATGTAATGGATTGGGAGTTAAAATGGAGTTTGATTCTGCTCTAGTAATTCCTGATAAATCTAAGTCTATTTTAGATGGGGCTATTGTTCCTTGGACTGGAAGATTTTCTGCATTTATACGGCAAGCATTGAGAACTGTTGGTGAAAAATTTGGATTTGATTTAATGACTCCTATTGAAAAAATAAAACCAACACATCTTGAAATTATTTTACATGGCACTTCTGATTTAATTGATTTTCAATACAGTTCTAAATCTGGAGATTCTTCATGGAAATACACTAATGCATTTGAAGGTGTACTTGTTAATCTTCAACGTGTTTTTGTAGAGACTGATTCTGAATCTAAACGTGAATGGCTTAAACAGTTTATGCGTGATACTCATTGTACCACATGTGATGGTAAAAAACTGAAACCTGAATCTCTTGCAGTTACAATTAATGATTTAGGCATAATGGATGTATGTGATTTATCTATTA
>CALFHG010000248.1 GCA_937875805.1 uncultured Nitrosopumilaceae archaeon | reverse complement strand
AACTATGTTGATTTGTTTGGTCCTACTGTTGGTGACCGTGTTCGTCTAGCCGACACTGATTTAATTATTGAAATTGAAAAAGACTTGATCAGATATGGTGATGAGGCTGTATTTGGTGGAGGAAAAAGCGTACGAGATGGACTAGGACAAGCAAGTGGAGTGTCTAGAGCAGAATCCGTTGATCTTGTAATTACTAATGCAATTGTAATGGATCCTATTTTGGGAATTATCAAAGCTGACATTGGAATTAAAGATGGAAAAATTGTTGGTGTAGGAAATGCTGGAAACCCTAACATCATGGATGATGTTGATATGATAATTTCATCAAACACTGAGATAATTGCCGGTGAGCATACAATTTGTACTCCTGGAACAATTGATTCACATATTCATTTTATTTCCCCTCAGCAAGCAATACATGCAATCTGTAATGGAACCACTACGATGATTGGCGGAGGAACCGGTCCTGCTGATGGTACAAATGCAACCACATGTACTCCTGGTAAATGGAATATCCATAGAATGATTGAATCAGTAGATGAGTTACCTTTGAACTTTGGATTTCTTGCAAAAGGAAACGATTCTCTTGAAACTGCATTACTTGAACAAATAGAGGCAGGAGCTTGTGGACTAAAATTGCATGAAGACTGGGGTTCAACTCCTGCTGCAATTGATTCTGCTTTGAGTGTTGCAGACAAAACTGACACTCAAGTTGCAATTCATACTGATACACTAAATGAATGTGGATTTGTTGATGACACCATTGAAGCAATTGCTGGAAGAACAATCCATACTTATCATACTGAAGGAGCTGGAGGGGGTCATGCTCCAGATATTATGAAAATTGCTGGTGAAGAAAACATACTTCCCTCATCAACAAATCCTACAAGACCTTTTACAGTAAACACACTAGCTGAACATCTTGATATGATGATGGTCTGTCATCACCTTAACCCTTCAGTACCTGAAGATGTATCTTTTGCAGAGTCCAGAATTCGTGGTGAGACAATTGCAGCAGAAGATGTACTCCATGA
>CALFHG010000247.1 GCA_937875805.1 uncultured Nitrosopumilaceae archaeon | reverse complement strand
GTTGTCAAAAATGTAAATACACCTGGCGTGATTACACATAAGGTTTAACTGGAACATAAAGACAATAAAATTGATTTGACTTTTGGAGCAAAAACAAGTGGATCGGATGATCTAAAAGCTATCATTTCTGCAATCTCCACACTTGTTGAAGAAGCAACTTTTGTCGCAACTGCAGAAGGAATTACTTTTAGAGGAATGGATCCATCACATGTAGCTCTTATTGATATTTCATGGCCTAATTCTGCATTTGAAAAATATGAATGTGATAGCGATATTAAATTTGGAGTAAGAATTGATGAATTTTCAAAAATTATTAAAAGAGCTGATAAAAAAGATAGTATTGAGATTGGTATCTCTGAACAAAACATGTTACTTGTAACAGTTGGAAAAAATAAAAAATATAAAATGCGTTTAATTGAAAGTTCTGCAACTGATACACCATTACCAAAAATCCCTTATGATGCAAAAATTGTTTTGACTTCTTCAAAGTTTGATAAAATTCTTGGTGATGTACAGGTTGTATCTGATTATCTTACAATACAAACATCTGATTCTAAAGGAGACTTTTCAGGAAAAGGCGATTCTGGAGAGGTTGTAATCGAACTAGACAAAGATGATAAAGAAATTGAAGAAATTTCTTCAAAAGCAGACAGTATTGGTACTTACAGTCTTGAATATCTAAATCCAGTAGTAAAAGCAGTGGGTTCCAATGCAGGCTCAATTACATGCGAATTTTCAAGCGCAAAACCCCTTAGAATTGAATTTAAAGTAGCAAATATTGGTAGAATCCACTTTTACCTGGCTCCACGCGTAGAAAGTTAAAGCATTTAAAGATTAACTAGTTCAGGTATTTTGAATTGAGACTTGTAATAAAATATGGTGGAACATCAATTTCTACTGCAAAAAATATTCAAGATATATCTTCCAATCTTAATGAATTATCAAAGAAAAATCAAATTGTAGTTGTTTGTTCTGCAACTAGTGGAACTACTGATGATCTAATTGAAATTTCTGAATCAATAAATAAAGAAAATAAATCAAAAGCAGAACAACTTGCATCAAAAATTACCAATAGACATAAACAATTAGCTAAACAGACAATCAAAAAATCTGATATAAGAAAAAAATTACTTTTAAAATATGATGAAGACTTTGCTGAACTTGTTGCATTAATTGATGGAATGGTACTATTGGGCGAAGTAACACCTAGAACAATGGATTATCTATTTTCATTTGGAGAAAGATTATCAATAAAATTAGTTTCATCTGCAATAAACGATTCTGGAATAAAATCAATTCCTTTTACCGGTAAGGAAGTAGGAATTGTCACTGATTCTAATTTTAGTGAATCAAAACCACTCATGGATACAACTCGATTAAGAGTATCAAAAACTATAGATGCTCAATTATCAAAAAAAATAATTCCAGTTGTAGGAGGATTTGTTGGTGCTGATCAACATGGACATGTAACTACTTTTGGCAGAGGAGGTTCTGATTATTCTGCAACAATTGTAGGTTCTTGCATTAAAGCAGATGAGATTTGGTTGATGAGTGATGTAGATGGTTTAATGACTGCAGACCCAAAGATTGTGAAAAATGCAAAATTACTCAAAGAAGTATCATACATAGAAGCAATTGAAATGGCTTTGTTTGGTGCAAAGCAAATTCATCCACGTACATTTGAGCCTCTATTAGCTAAGAAAATTCCTATGAAAATTAGAAATTCTTTCAATACAAAAAATGAGGGAACTCTGGTTTCTGCATCTACTTCCTCTGCTGTTAAAAATAAGATAAAATGTGTAAGTTACGTTCAAAATAATGGATTAATTGATGTTCAAGGGGGTAGTATGGTCGGAACACCAGGAACTGCTGCCAAGATATTTGCAACATTAGCAAAAGCTGGAATCAACGTAATGATGATCTCTCAAAATCCTTCTGAATCAAGTATTACAATTGTAGTAAAGAATGCAGATCTTGACAAAGCTGTCAGTGTATTAGAGATGGAATTGTTGGGAAAAATTATTAAAAAATTAGATGTTACTACAAATGTTGCAATAATTGCATTAATTGGTTCAGGAATGAGGGGAACAATTGGAGTTGCTGCAAAAGTTTTTGGTGCAATTGAGAAAAATAAAATAAATGTCTCAATGATTACACAAGGTTCATCTGAGCTAAATCTTGCATTTGTTGTAAAAAATTCTGACACAAATGCATCTATTCGAGCTTTACATGATGAATTTACATTAGATAAAATCAATTAAGACAAATAATTTAAGGCAATAATTTTAAGAATATCTATTGAATAAACTTCAATCTTTGTTAATAATTGGAATTTTTGCAGTTGGTATAATTTTTGTATCTTCTACATCTGATCAATTTGTTGATGCAGGTTCTAGGAAAAAATTTCACTTTACTCAGACTATAACATCTTCTCAAGATCCTGCTCAAGGGCATGAAAATCATCAATTTTCACTTATTTTATCTCCTAATGAGGGAACAATCTATGATGGCTCTATGACATTTACCTCAAGTGAACCTGCACAGATTGTTGTTTTGCATGAAATTAATTTACGAGAATCAAAAGGTCAACCTACATGGACTGTTGATGGAAAAACTATCTATGGATTATCATTAATTGATTTACAGAAAAATTCAGGCTCGTTTGAGTTTACAGGATCTGCACTTGGATTACACACTTCAAATTCTAAGGAATTTACTTCTACAGTTAGTGTAGATGGATGGATTAGAGGACAACCTACTGAAGTTATAATGCAAAAAATTGAATTGGAAAAAGATGTATCATCATTACTTTCAAGAACTAATGTTCCAGCTACAATTCCAATGCACACAGGAATCTATGAAGGAAATCAAGTTCTTTACATAATAACTGATGGCAGTGATGAAGATTATACAAAAATTATTTCAGAAAAACAAGAATGGAATATAGAACTTGCATCAATACTCGCAGATGTTCCAGAAAACACACTTCAAAAATTATTTGTTTTTAAAAATGGAGTGAAAGGTGATGGAATTTATGGATTTCAAAATGAAGTATTTTCTAGTACCCCATCACAAAAATCACAATATAGTGCCTTAAATTCTATAATTGAAGTTACTTGGAAAGTAGGTCAAAAAGAAATTGAATTTAAATCTGCAACAGATATTATTGCAGCTGAAGAAGGTGGTAGAATTGAATTTAATGAAACAAGAATTGTTCTAAACACTCCTCAAATAATTTGGCCTGATGGACAAATGATAGTTCGTTCAGACAAAGAAATTACTGATGAAATGTCTTACAGCGGAGGCCAAATAATTGAAATTAATGAAGAAGAAATGACTGTAACTTTTGTAGCTCATAGAGGTTGGGGGCCTGATGGAAGAACAATTTACTATATTGTAACTGATGCCACACCATCTGGACCTGCTGAATCAATGGGAGTTGTCTCTTCTCCAAGTTCAGCAAATCTAATTGCTCATTCTGGAGCAGTTGATCTTTTTCAATTTAAAAATGGAATAGTTGGTTCTGGTCCACTAGGATTTCAACCAGGTATTGCTGGAGCTTCACTTGGAGATGTAAATTATAGCCCAATGTGGAGAATCTATCTGGTTGAATGGAATGATGCAAAATCTGCAAAAATTCTAGAAACAAGGTCAGATATTGATGCATTTCATGCTGATGACATGTTATCAGTTAGTATTGCTCGACCAATTAATAGCGATCATATAGTTAATTGTCCTTTCATTGATCCATTCCAATAGATTCCACTAAACGGATAAATTACTTGTCAAAAAATTTCTTTTAAAATTGACTGGTAAACTCTACATCGTTGGTGTCGGACCTGGACATCATAATCATATGACATTTCGAGCAAAAGAAGTAATCAAAGAAAGTGATACAATTGTTGGATACGAAACTTATGTAAATTTAGTGCAAGATCTTATTGAAGGTAAAACTGTTCATCGTTATGCAATGACACAAGAAGTGGAAAGAGCTCATCAGTGCATTGATCTTGCTAAATCTGGAAAAATTATTTCACTTGTTTCAAGCGGTGATCCTGGAATTTATGGAATGGCAGGATTAATTTATGAAACACTTGCTGAATCTGGTTGGAATCCAAAAGATGGTCTTCAAGTTGAAATTATTCCTGGTGTGTCTGCACTTAATTCATGTGCATCAATAGTTGGTTCACCGCTAATGACTGATTTTGCAGTTGTAAGTATGAGTGATTTACTAGTACCATGGGAAGTTATTTCAAAAAGAGTTGAAGCTGCTGCACAAGGTGATTTTGTGCTTGTTATTTACAATCCTGCTAGTAAGAAAAGAATTCATCAATTACAAGATACAAGAAAAGTTCTTTTGAAATATAGAAAACCTACAACACCAGTTGCAATTATCAAAAGTGCATTTAGAGAATCTGAAACCGTTGTAATGACAGATTTGGAAAATTTACCTAATCATTCAGAACAATTAGGCATGACTACTACTGTAATAATTGGAAATTCATCAACATACACCTACAAAGATTTAATGATTAATCCTCGTGGTTACAAATCAAAATATAATTTAGAAGAGCAAACCAATCCAGATCTTAAAGTCTAAAAGCTTTTTTTGATTGCTTCACTTAATTCATCACTGAGATTTAATTTCTCTCTAATTGGAGAAACTATTTTTACTAAATAATTTCCAACTGTTTGTTTCAAATCCCCAGGATGTAATTTCTTTTCTTTGAAATCATTTTCCAAGTCTATATAATTTGCATATGTTATGTTACCACCAAATTTTTCTGGTCTTTCAACAACCATCTCATTAAATTTACTAAAAATTATTGATTCTGCAATTGCTAAAATTGGATTATTTTCTAGGATTCCTTCATCACACCATGCTTTATTGATTTTTTTCCTAATTTCATCGTCAGTATTATGAATAAATATTCCTGAATTAGGATCAGATTTACTCATTTTTCCTAATATTTTATCATCATTTGAATCAGCAGGTTTTGAAAGTCCTGGTAATAGCTTATGATGTACAGCAACAGGAACTCTCCATTTCATTTTTGGAAATATTTCTCGTACTAGCATATGGATTTTTCTTTGATCCATTCCAGAATGTGCAATATCTACATCCAAATAATGCATATCCACTGCTTGCATTGCAGGGTAAAGTAATCTAGCTACATCAATTTTTTCATCACTTTCAGAACGTCCCATAATGGTTAGTGTTCTCATAGTTCTTTTCAATGTCATATGTTTTGTAAATTTTATAAGATCTGTCCAATATTCTGTATTTTCTTGGTACAATTTAGAACCTAAAACAATTTTTGCATCAGGACAAACTAATTTGAAAGCATCTTGATAATATTTTGAAACTTTTGCAATCGTTTCCCAATCCCCTCCCAGTTTATCATTGATGACTGTATGCCAATCTGCAAGAAAAATTGTACAATTTACGCCAGCTTTTACAAAGTCATTAATTTTAAAACCTGTACTGATTAGACTACCAAGATGCAAGAACCCCGAAATTTCTAAACCAATGTAATGTTTTGGAGATGAATTAGTTTTGAATAATTCAATCAATTCATCCTGTGTAACAATTTCTTCAGTTGGCGATCTTTGAATTAAATCCACTTTTTCTGTAATATCCAAATCAAAACAACTTTTGATTGGTAAACGTATAAAGTTATTCAAAAATTTAGTTTGAATTTAGAAGGTTTGAATATAACATATCTCCATACTGTTTATGACTCTTGAAGAAGGATTGGAATTAATTTCAAATTACAAGAAAGCTCTTGAAAAATTTAGAGAAACATTACCTGAGCAATCCGTACAACTGGGCTCAGAAATAATTAATATTTTATCGATGAATTCTAAAAATGAAATTGCAAATTTAGAAGCAATAGAAAAAGCCTTAAAAAGACAGCCAAAATTCGAATCTGAATTATCAGAATAATTCTACTTGCAGTTCTTTTTGTGCTTTCTTAGATCATCTGAAGTGCCAAATTCAGTTCCACATACTCTGCATTTTTCATTTTTTTTATTGTGAGCTTTTTCTTGATGTTTCTTTAATCTGTCTGAATCAGTAAGGACTGTTCCACATTTTTTACATTTTAATTCATTTTTACTAGAACCAAATAATCCCATGTTAAAATCAGTCATTCATAGTAGAAATAGTTTTTTACTAAATTTTATTGTAAAGAAAAAGTCTATTCAAACTTCTTATTCATCTAGACTTTTTCTAGGTTTTACACTGAGATAAAATCCATGAGCAGTAATGATAAATGATGCAAGAAATATTTTGGTTGCAAAGACCAGATTCCATGGTCTGTCAGGATCTGGATAAGCAACTGATAATTTATCAATGTCTGGAACTATTCCATCAATAATACCTGCTGTCATTTGTGCATTTAATACTGTAAAATTGTATAATACTTCATACAGAGAAATAATTGAAAATCCTAGTAACATTAATTGAAGTAATGCCATTTTTGTACCGATAATTTTATCACCTGCAGTTCTTCTCCACCCAATTCTAGTAACACAATACCATCCAATTATTGTAGAAAAAAATATCCAAGTAGTTACTCTTGCAAAATTTTCAAATGGAATAGTTGTATTGTGAATTGCTTCTCCCATAACATATGTTCCATTTTCAATCCATTCTATCATGGTAACATATACTCCAAAAACTAATGATGATATCATTATGAATCCACAAATATAGAAAATATACAGATAGACTTTGTAGCCTGAATCTGATTTTTCAAGATGATGTGGTTTCATGATGCCGTTTGCCAAATTTTGAAATATAAAAATTCATGTTTCTTCACTGAGATTTATAGACTAGTTGTTAGTAGGAATATTGTTGAAAATTGCAATTAACATTCCTATTGTAGGCAAAGAAGAGATAGATGTAGTCACATCAATTCTAAAAAATGGTGCCTTAACATCTGCTGCAAATTTAGGTGGAAAATATGTTCAGGAATTTGAAAAATCTGCTGCATCTTTTGTAAAATCAAAATACGCCATTGCCGTAAATTCTGGTACTGCTGCATTACAGGCAGCACTATATGCATTAGATATCAAAAAGGGAGATGAAGTTTTAATTCCTTCATTTACGTTTGTAGCAACTGCAAATGCTGTTGTTGCAACTGGTGCAAAACCTGTTTTTGTTGATATTTTAAAAGAAAATTATACTATAGATCCTGATGATTTAGAAAAAAAAATTACTAAAAGAACTCGAGCAATAATTCCTGTTCATCTATATGGAAATGTGGCATTTATCGAAAGACTTTCTGAAATATCTAAAAAACATAATATTCCTATTATTGAAGATTCTGCACAATCTTTAGGTTCTACTTACAAAGAAAAAAACACTGGAACTTTCTTTGAAATGGGATGTTACAGTATGTATCCTGCAAAAGTAATGACTGCTGGTGAAGGTGGTTTTATTGTAACTAATAATAAAAATCTTAGAGATAAACTGCTAATGATCAGAAATCATGGAATGGTTCATGGATACGATACTAGAATGTTTGGCTTGAATTTAAGATTACCAGAAATTAATGCAGCAATTGCAACTGTACAAATGAAAAAACTTCCTAAATTTCTGAAATCTAGAAAAAACAATTCTCAACGTTTATCAAAATTAATTTCTGATCTCAATATTGTATTACCAAAAGAAAGAAAAAATGAAAATGTTAATTGGTATCTTTATACAATTTCAACTGATAAACGCAACAATATTTTAAAAAAATTAAATGATAAAGGAATTGGCGCAGCATCTTATTATCCAATACCTGTTCATAAGACTCCATTTTACAAACTAAAAATAAAACTCCCAGTTACTGATTGGGCAGCTTCTCATGTACTATCTTTACCAATTCATCCAAATGTCACTCAAAAAAATATTGAATTTATTGCTAAAACAATGCATGAAATATTGTGAATGCCATAGGTGAAGCTATAGGTGAACTTTGTAAAGTCATTTTACCTATCAATGAAGAATTTTACCTTGGAAATTCTGATTCTAGTATAGCAATTTGTACTCTCTCGAGCATAGATTTACTCAAAAATTTTGCAAATTCTGAAATTCTAAATCAAATATCTATTGTAGGCCGCCTACTTTCTGAAAATAAAGGAATTGATTCTATAATCAAATATGTAAATAGAAATCCTAAAGTTGACACCATAATAGTTTGTGGAAAAGAAGTTTGGGGACACAAATCTGGCCATTCATTATTTCAACTACACAAAAATGGAACTGATCAAAGCAATAGAATAATTAATTCTACTAGTCCAGATCCATTCCTTACAGTATCAAAATCAGAAATAAAATATTTTCAAGATAATGTGAATCTTATAGATTTGATTAACGTAACTGAATTTAAATTAATTTTAAAAAAATCTAGATTTTTTTAATATCCATCTAGTTGTCTTTTACGATTGATTTCATTTTTCTTTTTGTACTCATCTAAAATATCATCAGGTGTTAATTTTAGTTCTATAGATGCCTGTACTACAAAATGCCAAATATCAATTAATTCTTCCCTCGCCTCTGCTTCGTTAAACTCTACAGGTGTTTTCCACCATTTCCAATTTGTTGTTCTTTGTAGTTCCACTGCTTCGTGCATTATGGCAGTACATAAGGCAGAAACTCTACCCTCAGAGTCTTTTGGATATCTATCCAAATTCATCATGTCTGATAATCCTTTTTGGAGTTTGAATATTGTTTCTAATCGATCTTTTTCTTGTGACAATGATAAAATAATTTGAGAAATAATTGAACTTAAGTCTTTTTAGAAACGGATCATTTTTTCATATGTCTTGACACGTTTTGCAATGTCATCCTTTTTTATTTTTAGTAATCCATCAAGACCATATCTTTCAACTGCAAATGATCCTAAAACATTTCCATAAACTACTGCTTTTTTAATATCTGATATTTTAGTAGATTTTTTATTTGCAAGATATCCTATCATTGCTCCAGCAAAAGAATCTCCTGCTCCTGTAGGATCTACAACATCTTCTAACGAGAATCCTGCAGTTGGAAAAATTACATCATCATAAAACATGAGTGATCCATGTTCACCTTTCTTAATTATAACATATTTTGCTCCCCACTCCATCATTTTCTTTGCACATTTTATCAAATTGAATTCTTTTGTTAGCAATTTAGCTTCTTCATCATTAATAACTACAGCATCTACTGCTTTGATCATTTTAATTACTGCATCACGCTTTGTAGAAATCCAAAAGTCTATGGTATCACACATAGAAAATTTAACATTGTCAAATTCTTTAATTAGTGAAGTATTTTGTTCTGGATCATTATTTGCAAGATATACAAATTGTGATTTTTTATAAGCTTCAGGTACGGTAGCTTTAAAATCTCCAAGTACATTTAATTCAGTTTTTAATGTTGATCTTGTACTAAGTGTATCATCAT
>CALFHG010000246.1 GCA_937875805.1 uncultured Nitrosopumilaceae archaeon | reverse complement strand
AGTTCCAACTGAAGTATGGGTAAGTGGAATTGGTCCAAACACTTGTTGGCCATCTTTTGTTATAGTTACCGTATAGTCAATATGTTCTTGAGTTTTTTGTGTCACAGGATTTAGAAAATCAATGTTGATTTTTGTTTGAACATTTGGTTCTATGTTATCATATGATAAATTAACATCTAGTGCTCCTTTGTCTGTTCTCAAAGTTTGAGATTCTGCAAATACTGGAATAATCAATAACGGAATTAATAACATAACAAGTAAAATTTTCATACATTTACTTTGAAAATCGGAAATAAAAGTCGTACTCTATTTTCCAAATAGAAAAAAATTCTCACGCATAGAAATACTGTACCATCTTTAAATATGGAATGAACATAGTTTTTGTATTGTATAGCAAGTTTGCATTATTTATTTCAATAATTGGTATTTTTTCAATTGTTACTGTTCTCCCTGATGCATTTGGACATGGACTAGGTGGAGATCAAGCTCCGCCAATATCTTTTGGTGATATGGAGGTAACTGTTCGTACACAATTGAGTCCATCAGACATTACAGTAGGAGATATTGATTCTGCTAACATGCAAGTACGTTTCTTTGACACATTAACTGATACTAATCTTGATAAAGTAACATACAGGGTTGAAGTTTGGCAAAGTGGTGAACTTTTAGCTAGAAATCTATTTTATGACATGGATGGTAGATTGGATGTAAAGATTAAACCAAAAACTGGATGTGATGAAAATCCAATTGAAACATGTACAATTTATGGTGGTTCTGAACATGTAAGTGCACCAGGTGCATTATTTGTTCAAGGCGAAGCATGCACTGATGATAATTTAGATATTTGTGGAAGACCATCAATGACAGGTCCTATATTTGTCAAAGGTGGATTATACAAAATTAGAGTTGATATTGAAGGTGCTACTAGTCCTAGAGTTGTATTAGCTAATTTACTAAGTTATGAAACTTTTGTTAGTGTTGCGCAAGAACAAAACTTTTCTTTCCAAACAGCAAATGCTGAAGAAATTCCAGTCATTATAAAAACATACTATGACGATGTTGATAACTTTGAATTTAATACATCTGATAATTCAATTTCGTTTGATATGCCATTTGATTGGAATCCAGATTATGTAAATTTAGTACAAGTAGTACATGAAGAAGTAAGAGTTCCTAAATCATTTGCACCTTATGCCGATGGAAAGCAATTCAAAGGATATGTGAATGGTGTTGAAATTGATCAGAGAGCATTACTAAATGATCCATATTCGTCAGAGAATACAAACATCGTTCATTTCTTAATTACCAAAAATGAATTAGAAAAAATTAACGAAACTCTAGGTCCTTCTAATCATGGCAATCAACAAATGGATTTGAAATTAGTTCCATTGGCTGAAACATCAAAAAGTTCTACCGAATTTTATCTTGTAGATACTACAAACTATGAACAAGTCCCAACCACTGTGAACATTGCATGGGATGGAAAATACGGTGCTAACCAAGAAATTCCATTTGAATTTACATTCTTTAATGAAAATAGAGAACTTATCAAGGATGTAAAATATGCTTATGTTGTTTTAGATGAATTTGATAATGAAATAGCACGAAACAATGGTAGCGATTCAGTTAATCCAGGAATTACATCCATTGAAGGATTAGATGTACAAAGAATCTATGTTCCTTCTACAGGTCAGATTCGTGTTGACATTCTAGTTTATGGAACTGGATTAGATTATGACCCAACATATGCTGGAATCGGTTCAGCAATAATTGAAATTGGACCAGGCTCATCAGATTCTATACCTACAAAAGCACCAATCCCTAGTTGGATTAGAAACAATGCTGCATGGTGGGCAGATGGATCAATTGATGATAATTCATTCATTCAAGGAATTCAATATTTAATTAAAGAAGGAATTATGAAGATTCCGCCAACATCACAGGGTTCTGGTTCTGGCACAAATGATATTCCAGCCTGGATTAGAAACAATGCTGCATGGTGGGCAGATGGATCAATTGATGATAATTCATTCATTCAAGGAATTCAATATTTAATTAAAGAAGGAATTATGAAAATTCAATCATAGGTTTTAAATAAATTCTGTAAAGTGGTAGTATAATGAAAGACATCAATGACATCATGCCAAAAGTTCCAAACATGAAATGGGGAGCTTTAATGAATAAGGCACCAACAAATGATAAAGTTGAAGAAATGAATAAAATTTTTCCTGACAATGGTAAATGGCATACAGTTTTTGAAGAACAAGATCAGATCACAGTTGATGGAAAAGAAATTCGAAAGAAAAATCCAGACAAGTGGACCTAGAATGAAAAATTTACCATTACTTGCTATTCTGATATTTTCTTCTTTGTTTGTAATTGATTATGCATTTGGACATGGTGTAGGTAGTGAAACTTTTCCTCCTGTAGAATTTAATGGAAAACAAGTCACCTTGGAAATTTCATCCTCGAAAAGTGATCCTGAAACAAATACTGATCAACAAATTTCCATCTCAATGATTGACTTTGATTCTAAAGTTACATTACGTGATGTTACATTCTTGA
>CALFHG010000245.1 GCA_937875805.1 uncultured Nitrosopumilaceae archaeon | reverse complement strand
CTGCAATTAATTCATAATCAGGATTATTTTGAAATGCTGGGCTTTCTTTAATATTTTTAATTTTATTAGCATATGAATATGCCATGTCATCAGTTAATTTTATCATTGAATCCAAATCTGTAAAATTATATTTTTCTGAATTAAGATTACATTCATCAACTTGACCTGCAAAAATATCAAAACCCACAAACTGGATGATTTGATCTTCAATTTTATGAGCCTCATCAAAGACAGTTACTTTTCTATCAAGATAATCTGCAAAGAGTTTTTTGTTAAATTTCATGATAGTGAAAAATGCGTGATAATTCCAAAGAGAATGTTTTGATACTAGGGCATCGTATTTTTGCATGTAATAGTGGCATGACTTTGCATCAGCAGTATTTTCTTCAACTTGTTTTATTGTAGGCTTGAATTTACAGACCTCAAAAACTTCTTTGCCATTTTTTGAGACTCTTTCTTGACATACACCTTTGTCGCACGTTAAACCCCATCTCATAGCCCTACGGTCATTATCGACTTTTTCAGATTCCATAAGTTTGAGACATGGAAAGTTTTGTTTACCTTTTACAGGTTTTAGAAATGGAATATCCTTGATATATTGATCCTGAAGATGTTTTGATGCAGTTACAGTAAATGAGCTATCAAAGTAATTTGAAATAGTTGCCCCAACAAGGGATTTACCAACTCCAGTAGGAGCACATAAAATAATTTTCTTAAATCCTGATTTTAATTTCTCATCTATTTCAGAAATGATCTCTTTTTGTATTTCTCTAGGAGTAAAATGATCTGGAAATTTTTCTAATAAAGACAGGATTACATCTTTTTTTGCTCAATATTAAAAGGGTAAGGGTTATTGGAGTATCAAAAATATTGTAATCTTCTTTAATACTCAGAGTTCTTTTTCTCACCTAGTACGACTCAAAGATAATTTATGCTTTAATTTTTTAGCCCGAGGTTTTGATCTTAACATACGTCCACAGCATGGACACCACAATCCTTCCCATTCAATGAACACTTCACATTCTGGACATCGTTTTTGACCTTGTTCGTATCGTCCACCTCCAATACTATTGCCCTTTGCCATGTATTTGGTACACGCCATATTACAATGCACAATACTTAGTGAAAGAAGTTATAGAAAACACTGTCGCTAAATCTTTTTTACATATATTTCTCATTCCTGGTTCCATGGAAGTTTGAACCATTTTTAAGAAACAAGTACATTCTTTTTATTAAGAATCAGAGACAGTAAAACATGGCAGTAGATCGATCATCTAATAAAAAATCAGGCAAAAATTCCACATTCATCATAGCAGGGGTAATTGCATTAGGAGCAATTCTTCTTTTTGCATATTTGATGTTCTATACTGCACCTGCAGAAAAAATGGAATTGGTTAAGATTATTGCAGTTACAGAGGCAGGATGTATTGCTGAAACCATGGATGGTTTTGCAGTGAGTATCGGTGATTGTAATGGACAACCAGGTCAATATGTTGATGCTCTAGTTGATCAAAAAACAAAAGAACGTGCGGCATTGATGAATCCAACAAATTGATTTTCAAAAGAGTTTAGAAACCACTAAAGAATAATTAAAAAGTGAAAGTCAAGACGTACAGCAATCTAGATACTGGTATCTCTAACCTTCTAAATTAATTAGAATCAGCGATCTATAAACTTTTGCTATTAAATTGAGTCTAGATAGAGTTTAGAATCTAAAACAGGCATAATCTGACAACACTATAGGCATTATCTACCAGTATCAGTATTGCCTGTATTTTCACTAGATGCAAGTGCAGAGC
>CALFHG010000244.1 GCA_937875805.1 uncultured Nitrosopumilaceae archaeon | reverse complement strand
TCACAAAAAGTCTGTTAATACTAGTAAAATTCTCATAAAAAATACTGCTAAATTAATGGAAGATCAAGGTGCAGATTTTATAGATGTTGGAGGCATGTCTACGGCGCCATACCTTTCCACACTAATTTCAGAACAAACTGAATCAAAAAGAATTCTAAATGCAATTAAAATAATTCAAAATTTTACAAATTTACCGATATCAGTTGATACATGTAGAGCAAAAGTTGCAAAAGATGCTTTAGAATATGGAGTTGAAATAATCAATGATATTTCCGGATTAAAATATGATAAAAAAATGCAAAATGTTATTTCAGAATTTACTCCTTCACTGATTTTATGTGCATATGATCAAAAAGTTGTCATTGGTAATCCAGTAACTCAAACTAAAAGACTGCTAAAAGATAGCTTAAAAATAGCAAAACAGTCTCATATTCCTTTTGAAAAAATTGTATTAGATCCTGCTATTGGATTTTTTAGAAAAACTGGTAAAGGCCCATTTTTTACAAAAATCAAATCTGATTGGCTAGAACGAGATCTATCTATATTAAAAAATCTAAATTCTATAAAACAGAATTTCCCTATTATGATTTCTGCTTCAAACAAATCATTCATAGGAAAAATTTTAGGAAAAGAAAATACAAATGATCGATTATTTGGCTCAGTTGCTGCAGAAACTATTTCTGTTATGAATGGAGCTGATATTATTCGCACTCACAATGTAGAGGCAACTAAAGATGCAGTAACGATCGCTTCTAAATTATCAAAATAACACAAAGGCTTATAATCAATATTTTACTTTCTTAACAAGGTTTCATTGGAATTTAAAGAAGGATTAACATTTGACGACGTTCTTCTTGTACCCAAATATTCAGATATTACTAGTAGAAGCCAGACAGATCTAACTACAAAATTATCTCGAAATATCTCAATTAACATTCCTTTTGTAAGTGCAAATATGGATACTGTTACTGAATCTTTTATGGCTGGAACAATGGCTCGTGCTGGAGGAATTGGAATTATTCATAGATTTTTGACAATAAAAGAGCAAGCAAATGAAGTTCTAAAAGTAAAACGATCTGGTAGTGTGATGATTGAAAATCCTTATTCCATATCTGCTGACAAATCAATTGAAAATGCTTTAGATTATGCACATGATAAAGATATTTCAGGCCTCTTAGTTGTTGATTCTAATTCAAAATTAATAGGAATTCTAACTGAACGAGATTTGTTATTTGCAAATAAATCTAGTAAAATTGAAGATGTGATGACTAAGGATGTGGTTACTGCAAAAATGGGAGTTACTTTGGATGAATCTAAAGAAATTTTACATAAACACAGAATTGAAAAATTACCTATTGTTGATGATTCAGGAATTATCAAAGGTTTGATTACAAGTAAAGATATTACAAATAATGCAAATTTTCCAAATGCATCTAAAGATAAGAAAGGTAGACCACTAGTTGGTGCAGCAGTTGGAGTTAAAGGTGACTTTTTAGAAAGAAGTGAATCTCTTTTAGATGCAGGAGTAGATGTTCTTGTAGTTGATATTGCTCATGGACATAGTGAAAATGCAATTAGTACAGTTAGGAATATCAAAAAAGCATTTCCAAATTGTGAATTAATTGCAGGAAATGTTGCAACTGCTCAAGGAGCTGAAGACTTGATTAAAGCAGGTGTAGATGCTGTAAAGGTTGGTGTTGGTTCTGGTTCAATTTGTATTACTAGAGTAATTACTGGTTCAGGTGTTCCTCAGTTAACTGCAGTAATGGATTGTGCTAAAATTGGTAAAGATCATGGTATTCCAATAATTTCTGATGGTGGAACAAGAACTTCAGGTGATGCAACCAAAGCTTTAGCTGCTGGTGCTTCAACGGTTATGGTTGGCAGTATGCTTGGTGGAACTGATGAATCTCCTGGTACAGTTTTAACTAAAAATGGAAAACGATTCAAAGTTTATCGAGGTATGGCATCATTAGCCGCATCTATAGGAAGAAAATCTAAAGAAACAGGCTTGATATCCCTTGATGATGATCTTAATGACTATGTTGCAGAAGGAGTTGAAGCAATGGTTCCATACAAAGGAACTGTAACTGATATTCTAAAACAATTAACTGGCGGTGTACGCTCTGGATTGAGTTATTGTGGAGCTCATACGATACCTCAAATGCAAGAAAACGCAGAATTTATCAAAATGTCAAGAGCAGGATTTGCAGAAAGTCAGCCTCATGACGTTTCTTTGATGTAGATAATTTTTTAAACTGTATTAATAGTAATTTCATCATGCTTTCTAAAAGAACTATTATTGGATTGATAGTTGGAAGTGCAATTATTGCAATAGGAGGATATTCTTTACTTTTACATATTGGAATGATTACAATAAATGAAGATTATGTTGTAGGCGTTGGAGATTCAATGTCTTATACAATCCCTGCCCCTGCTTCTACACCGCAACATATGAAAATTATAGGTGATACCTTTGATTTGAAACTACAAAGTCCTGGGGATGGATTACAAATACCAATAACTTCTCATAAGAAAGAAACCACTATTGATTGGACTCATTTGGTTGATGGTGAAACAAGAGTTCAAATCCAAAACACTGGTGAATCTGAATTAGAAATTACTGGAATTTTAATTCGTAGCTCTGATCCAGTTTGGTTCACTTTTGATCTTATGGTGATTACTTCTGGAATGGTAATTATTGGATTTAGTATGGGCTTTACATTAAGAAAGCCTAAAGGATTTTAGTTTAATTTTGCAGAAGGATAAGAACCTAAAATTTTCATAAATAGTGTTTCTTGTTTTATTTTCTTTAACATTTCTAAAATTTTAGAATTATTTTGATGTCCTTCAAAATCTACATAGAAATTATATTCCCAAGTATTTGATTTGGTAGGTCTTGATTCAATTTTTGTTAGATTGACATTATTTTTGTTAAAATTCTCTATTATTCTATATAATGAGCCTGGTTCATGTTTTATTGAAAAGATTATTGATGTTTTGTCATTGCCTGTTTCAGAATTATTTTCTTTTGATAGAATCAAAAACCTTGTGTAGTTATTCAGATTATTTGCAATGTTATCTAAAATGATTGGCATTTTGTATATTTCTGCAGCATCTTTACTGGCAATACATGCACAATTTAATTTGTTTATCTCTTTAACCATCTTTACACTTCCTGCCGTATCATATGCGGGAATTGTTTTCATATGATGCTCTTCAATAAATTTTCTACATTGACCTAAAGCTTGTGGATGTGAATATACTGTATCTATTTCATCAATATTGCCAGTTCCAATCAAACAATGTTCAATTCTATGATAAATTTCACCTGTTGCATTTAGAGATGTAGAATATAACAAATCATAACTTTCACCAACACTTCCTTCCAAAGAATTCTCTACTGGTAAAACAGCATATTGTGTTTTATCACTAGAAGCACTCTCTAATACTTCTGCAAATGTAGTTTGAGGTATAGTTTCAATTTGTTCATTAAAAAATGATCTTGCTGCAGCTTCACTATATGCACCCCGTTCACCCTGGAACGAAACATGAATCATTTCTTAAGTTCGTAAATTTACGAAGTCACTATTTCCAAAATTTGCAGAAAGTTTTCTCTCATCAATCCATGCACAGTCTGTACATTTTATTGCATCACGCATCGGAATAACTTTACCACCGCATTTTCTACATTTTGTAAACAATACTCCTAAATTTGGTTCACTAATTCCTGCATGAATAGTGCCATTAAGATGATTAAGAATTTTTAGTGTAACTATGTCATTAACTAGTGCAACGTTTCTTATTCTCAAATTTCGTGTTCCACAAATACATTCAACTTTAGATGTGGTTGGTTTTCCATTAATGTAATCAATTGAAACTGCTATCATTGATCCCATAACTGCAGCTACTGTTCCAATAATGATATCTCCAACTTTAGGAATGGACAAAAGTTTTGGATGTTTTACATTTACAGTTCGTGATTCCATGTCAATGTCTTTCTCTCCGATAGTTGCTGCTCTAACCATATCTCCATCGTCAAAAGCGTTATGGCCTGCCTCATATTCCTCAATAGATGCTATTTTGTCTCCTGGAAATATTGCATTTTCAGACATATTGAGAATTTTGTTTTTATGATTATAATTGTTTGCGGTTTAACGGATCTTGATAAATCATATATCTTTAAAAATTAGTTGAAAATCATGAAAGCTCTAGTTTATGATCAATATACTGATGATGATGATTTTTCTAAAATCTTAAAAATTAAAGAAATTCCAATACCTAAACCAAAATCTAATGAAATTATAATAAAAGTGAAAACTGCAGCTCTAAATTATGATGATATTTGGGGGATGAGGGGTAAACCATTGGCAATTCCATTACCTCATATTTCTGGAACTGATGCTGCCGGTGAAGTAACAGCTATTGGCAGTGATGTTAAAAATATCAAAATTGGCGACAGAGTTGTCTCACATGGAAATATGTCTTGTAGAGTTTGTAAGGTATGCACTGATGGTCGAGAATTTGATTGTAGAGAAAGAACCATCTGGGGTTTTGAAACCGGTCCACTTTGGGGAGGCTATTGTGAATTTACACATCTTCCAGAAGTTAATGTTGTAAAAATTCCAGAAGGCGTTTCATATGATCAAGCCGCTGCTGCATCAATGACTTTGCTAACTTCATGGCATATGTTAATTGGTAGAGCAAAAATTCAACCTGGACAAATAGTCTTGATAATGGGTGGCAGTTCAGGAATTGGAACTTATGGAATTCAAATTGCAAAACTTTTTGGATGTACTGTAATTGCTACTGCCAGTCCTGATAAATTAGAAAAATTATTAGAACTTGGGGCTGACTATGCTGTAGATCATAGAAAAGAAGATTGGCATAAAGAAGTAAGATCAATTGCTAAAAAAATTCCTAAACCCTTAGGAGATGTACCTGGTGTTGATGTTATCTTTGAACACATTGGTGGCACTCATTGGAATAAAGAACTTACATTGCTAAATTATGGTGGTACCATTGTAACAACTGGCGCAACAACAGGATATGATGCCAAGACTGATTTACGTCATATTTTCTTTAAAGGCATCAATATTTTAGGCTCTACTCAAGGAACTAGAGCTGAATTAGAACAAGGTCTGTATTGGATGTCCCAAGGTAAAATCAAATCTATAATTGATTCTGTATATACATTAGAAAATGCTGCAGAGGCACATACAAAAATGCTCAAAGGTAAAGGACTATTTGGAAAAATCCTAATCAAACCAGGATCTTAACATGGATGATCCAAAAACAAACTCCATTTTAGATGAGGGCAATAGATTATTTTTACAAGGTAAACTGCATGATGCAATTACATACTATGATAAAATTTTAGATGAAAATCCTGACCATGTAAGTTCTCTTAACAATAAGGGATATGCTCTCAGCAAACTAAAAGATTTTGATGGTGCAATAAAGTGCTATAATACTGCTTTAGAGAGTTCTCCAGATGATCTTTCACTACTAGTTAACAAAGTCTCCTCATTCCGAAAACAAGAAAAATTTGTTGATGCATTATCCATTTGTAATGGTATCCTTGGTAATAATTCAAAATATAACATTGCACTATACCATAAAGAGCGAATTTTATTTTCAATGGGGAATTTTGATGAATCCATTGCATGTTGTAATCAAATTTTAAATGATTATCCTGATAATGGGGATGTTTTATTTGATAAATCCTGTAGTTTTGTAATGTTGTTCAAACATGAAGAAGCATTGGATTTACTTGAACATGCTATTTCTCAAGGAGTACAATACAAAATCAAAGCTAAAAAATCAAAAATATTTGAAAAATTATTAGATGATCC
>CALFHG010000243.1 GCA_937875805.1 uncultured Nitrosopumilaceae archaeon | reverse complement strand
CTTTTGGGTTCCATGAATTCTATCAAATGCTGCAACCTTCCAAATATCAGAATCTAATGATGCAGAAACATGTCCATCTTTAGAATGAAGTTCGGCAGAGCCTATCTTAGTAATAATTTCAGTTTGCATATAGATAGTATTTGCAATAACATCTTTCTTTTTTGATTTTATAGCAAAATCACTTTCAGAGAATTTTTTTAATTTTACAGTTTTTTTAATCCAAGGTGAAATTATTTTTTTCTTAATTGATGTAACTAATTGTCCATTAGATACTACGAGTTTGCCACCAACAAAGACTTTGTTTGGTTTGAATGATTTTAAATCATCAAAAATTAAAATATCTGCCAATTTTCCAGGAGCAATGCCACCAAGATCTTTTCCCATGTTATAATAATCAAAATTATTTTTTGATGCCATAGTAACTGCATCTATTGGTTTTAGACCAAGTTTGATTGATTCTCTTATACAGTGATCTATATGACCAAATTTAGATATATCAAGTGGATCAAGTCCATCAGAACAAAACATTAACCGATTAAGATATGTTCCATGAGACAAAACATGTGGGATTATTTCCTTCAAATCACGTCTAATAGAACCCTCTCTGATCATTATCCACATTCCAAGACGTAATCTTTCTAAAACTTGATCAAAATTAATTGGTTCATGACAAGATAGGATTCCAGATGAGACATATGCATTAAGTTTTTTCTCACTTGCACCAGCAGTATGTCCATTGATTATGCAATCACATTCCAACATGGATGAAATGGATTTCATTGTTTTTGGTTCACGTGAAGTAACTTTGGTCCAAGAAAAAACTTCACCTAATCCCAGTACATGTGGATGCTTTACTGCAGATTTTTCTTGTGATAATGATAATGATTTACTACTACTAAATTTTGCATCTACTGGAAGACCCCCTGGAACTACTTGAAAAATTCTGATTGGAAGATTCTCACCAAGTTTTAAAAATTCTTGAAAACCACGATATCCTGCTACACTTACAATATCAATAGGATCAGAAAATAGAGATGTTACACCACAAAGCAGAGCCTTTTTTGTAAATTCAGATGGCAAAACAAATTGATCAATATGTAAATGCGGATCTGCAAAACCAGGACTAACATATTTTCCATTTACATCAATTACAATAGTTTTTGAACCAACAGTATGTGTAGCATCTGGACCAACATATGCAATTCTATCATTGACAATAGCAATCTGAATTTTTGGAATTATTTCTCGAGTATAGACAGACAATAAATTGCAATTTTTTAAAATTAGATCGGCTTTCTTATCACCCATTGCTACAGAGTTAAGAGATAAAATCGAATTTGCCAGGCTAGAAGTCATTTCTTTCAATTGGGTTTTGCGCCTATTATAGATTCAATGCTTAAATTACGGTTGGGGAGGTTTTGTTGATATGAACATCCCTAAGGTGATCAGAAAGTTTTGTGCAAAATGTAATGCACATACCGAACAAAAGATCTCCATTTACAAGGCTGGAAAAAGACGTGGTTCTGCTGCTGGTGAACGTAGACACGCAGAACGTAAAAAAGGATATGGTGGACAAAAATTCCCAAAATTAGCAAAACCAGCCAAAGTTACTAAAAAAGTTACTCCTATTATGACATGTACTGTTTGTAAAAAGAAATACAATAAAAAAGGCGTTAGAATTAAGAAATTTGAGTTGATAGCAGCATGAAGAAAGATCATATTGAAATTCCAAAACCATCTAGCAAGTTTCAAAAAGTCAATTGCAATGAATGTGGTGAATTACAAGTAATTTATTCACATGCAACAACAAGAATCTCATGTAATTCCTGTGGAAATGCTATTTCAGAACCAACTGGATCAAAAGCCATAATTAATGGTAAGATCTCAGGCAGTGCTGAGTAATTCATAATCTTGTTTAGAATTTAGATTAAATGCAATTCTCTTATCATCAATTATGATATAATTTTCAATTAAATTTTCTAGAGAAGAAATTTTTTCTGAATTGACCAAAGAAATTCCAGTGTAATGGCATGTTTGACCATTAAAATCAACAGAGAAATCAGACTCTAAACCAAGAGTGGTTAAAAATTTGTTAGTTACAAGAATACTAGTCCAAGTTTTTTTAGGATCAAATTGATTGGTTATTGTTTTAATTATTCCTTCATCAAGCAGTGGTAAATCACCAGAAGTAACTAAAACATGATCATGAATAGTTTTTAGTGTTGAATTTAGATCTTCCACATAACCAATTCCTGATGTATCAAAAGTATCAACACCATTTTCTTCCAATAATTTTTTTGTTTTAGGAGAATTACAACTAGTAACAGCTAAAATTTTTGAAAAAGATTTTGAGTTTTTTAATGAATCAATCACATGAAGAATTACAGGTTTTTTATATTTGAGTAATAATTTTTCATTATCTAAATTCATTCTAGTACCTTTACCACCAGCCATAACAAGTCCAATCATATTGAAACAAACACCATCAAAGAAGCTAATCGAGTGAATTCGTTAGTGGCTCCTAGTACATCACCAGTAATGCCACCAAAACTACGAGTGGATAAGACTAAGAGAAACAGGGTCAAAACAATAGTCATACCAAGCATTATCAAACCTGTAGTTTCACCAATTACAATTACAGGAATAAGCATGATGAGAAATGCAGCTGAAATCTTTTTCTTGTCTTTCATAAATTCAACAAACGGAGAATTTGAGCCTAATGAAGCTGATTTACCTAAACTAGCCATCAAAACCATTGAAAATTTTGCTAAAATTTCACTAATTAAAATTGCCTTAAACAAATCAAACCCACTTGTAAGAGAGATGGTGATTATCAAACCAATAATGTATAACACAATTGTAACAATACCTGCTGAACCAGTAGAAAGATCTTTCATAGCTTTGAGTTTTTTATCTTTTGAACCTTTTACCATCAATCCATCTGCAAAATCAGCCAAACCATCTGCATGATGTATTCCAGTAATGATTGCAATGGATGCAACAACTAACAAGCTAACTAACAACGGTTCTAAGAAGAAAGATAAACCAAAACCAAATGAACCAATCAAAAGTCCAATAGCAATTCCAACGATAGGAAATAGGAACATGTATTTTGCAATATTATCTAATGAAGCATTTGATGAAGGAAAAATTGTTAAAAATGAAAAAATAGATCCAATTTCTTTAAACATGTATCCACCATCCTACAAAAGATAAAATAGAAATTATTGGAATAGTAATTATTCCAAAGAAAAGTACTGAAGTAAGTTTCATTATAGATATTGCAGAATGTACATGTTCTTTTGTTAGAACGGTTTCACCATCACCTAGTTTGTAATGATCGATTTTTTCAAATTTTGTTTCCAAAGCTCCCGCTAAAGCAGCCATAGGATATCCAGCATTAGGACTTTCAGTTTTTTTGCCATCTCTGATCATTATTTTGTAGGATTCTTTCCAATTGTTATGTAAGATAGCAGCAGAAATGATCATTACCAATCCTGTTAATCTAGATGGAATATAATTTAGAACACTGTCACAAGTTGCTGCAAACCAACCAATATTTTTGAAAATATCAGTCTTGTATCCAATCATTGAATCTGCGGTATTAATCACACGATATACAAATGCTCCAGACAATCCAAAAAGAGCATAGTAAAACAAGGGTCCAGTGATTCCATCAACTGTGTTTTCACTTATGCTTTCAAGTACACCTGAAAGTACATGATTTTTGTCTAAATTCTGGGTATTTCGTTTAACAATCATAGATAGATGATTTCTTGCCATATCGAGATTTTCCTCATCCAATGATTCCAAAACAGATTTTGCATGTTTTTCCATTCCATGAATAGCAATTGTAGTTTTTAATAATAATCCACCAACAATTACAGAAACAACCAATGAAACATAGTCAATAGTTATCAAAGTTATTCCAATATTCAATATAAAAAGTAATAAAACTACCAAACCAGAAGTAATTGTAACAATACAGATACCACCAAATTTTTCTAGTATAGGATGTTCATTTTTTGCTATGAGAGTAAATTTAGCAATTAAAGTTCCAATCCAAGATGTAGGATGATATTTATTTTTAGGATCTCCAAATTTAAAATCAAGTAAAATAGCTAAACCAATTATAAAAAAAGATTCAATGATCATTGTAACATTTTTTCTATAGATTTTATATCAATATTTAATTTGACAGTTTTTGCCAATTTATTTAATTCATCATCAATTTTTGAAATATTTTTCTTAGTCCATTGAATATCTTTAGGATTAGCATTAAGAGAATCTTCTTCAGGTAAGTCTAACTGCATTAACGGAACAGTTCCTATAACAGGTATTTTTGTAATATTTTTGAGTTTTTGAAATCCAGGTCTCAATACATCTAAATCTCCTCTGAATTTATTAAAGACGAAACCTTTTACTAGTTTTTGATATTTTTTTTCAATTAAAGCCATCGTTCCAACAAGACTTGCAAAAGAACCACCTCTGTCAATATCTGAAACCAATAATACAGCAGCATTTGCTTTATGAGCAATCCTCATATTTGCAATATCAAATTTTTGTAAATTAATTTCAGCTGGAGAGCCTGCACCTTCTAAAATAACTAAATCATAGTTTTTCTGTAATGTTTTAAGAGAGTTTACTGCAATATCAATTCCTTTATGATTTACAAATTTTTCATAGTATTCTTTTGCATGCATTTTCTTGTATCGTTTTCCATTTAGATATACAATACTGTTGTAATTTCCTATTGGTTTTAGCAAAATGGGGTTTAGATCAGGAGTAATTTCACATCGTGAACCAATAGCCTGAATTGCCTGAGCGCGAGATATCTCAAATTCAGGCGTAATATATGCAAAATTTGACATGTTTTGAGATTTGAAAGGTGCGACACTGTAACCTTTATCAGAAAAAATTCTGCAAAGTGCTGCCACCAATGTTGTTTTTCCAGCTCCAGAAGAAGTGCCTTGGATCATTAAGGATTTCATTTTATTTTCTCCAATGCTTTTACAAGTTTTACATTATCGTTGTGAGATTTAACAGCAATTCTAATGTGATGATTATTTAACCCTCTAAAATTTTTACAATCTCTAATTAAGATTTTATGTTCAAGTAATTTCTTTTGTAATTGAGTTGAATCTTTCATTATTTTTATCAAAATAAAATTTGTTGAGGAATTATTACAATCAAATCCATTTAGTTTACTAATTTTATTTGTTAAATAATTTAGTTCTTTTTTAATTACAAAATTTGATTTAACAAGGTGTGATTTATTTTCAAGAGCAGCATTTGCTGCATCTTGAGCTAATGAATTTACACTCCATGGGATTTTTATTTTTTGTAAAATTTTAATAATTTCTTTTGAACCCGCTGCATATCCAATACGAATTCCAGGTAATGCAAATGATTTGGTCAACGAACGTAAAACAAATAGATTTTTGTATTTTTTAACATATGATATTATTGATTCATTGGATTCTGGAACCATTTCTATAAAACATTCATCTACAAATACAATTGTAGATAATTTTTTTGCTTTTTTAATTATTTGAAGTAATTGATTTTTTAATAATAGTTGTCCTGTAGGATTATTTGGATTGCAAATAAATACACATCCATTTTTTGGGATTTTTGAAATAAAAATATCTAAATTTTCAGATAAATTCATAGTTTTAAAATATGAAATTTGGCATTCATTGAGTTTAGATGCTGTTTCATATTCTTGAAAAGTTGGAATTGGAATCAGTACTTTAGTTTTTTTAGATAAAAATGCAAAGCAGAAATTATAAAGTATCTCAATTGCCCCATTCCCAACTATAAGATTTGATTTTTCTAAATTTGTGTATTTTTTTAAGCTTGAAATCACTGTTGATGAACTAAAGTCTGGATAGTGTTTGATATTTTCAATATTTTTTTTGAGAATTTTTTTTACAGATAATGGAGTTCCTATAGGAGATACATTTGAACTAAAATCAATAATTTGTGAATCAATACTTTGTGAAGGATTTCGTCCACCATGAACTACAGGTACATGCCTAATAATTGATGATTTTATTTGTATTTTCACAGTTCAAAATAGAATTAGTCGATTTAGTATGTTTTGGTAATCCAGAAAACGATTATTAGTTGAAAGCGATCAATAATCAAATTATGAGTAAAAAAAGAGTGGCAATAATTGGGGTTACGGGTTCTGTGGGTCAAGAATTTGTTCAGTCATTGAATAATCATCCATGGTTTGAAGTTACTCAAATTGCCGCATCTTCACGTTCAGCAGGAAAAAAATATCAAGACGCAATTAAAGATGCAAATGGAATTGTGGCATGGGACGTAGGAGGCGAAATTCCAGAATATATCAAAGAAATGACAGTTAAAGCAGTTGATGAACTAGACGTATCTCAATTGGATCTTGTATTTTCAGCAGTAGAATCAGAAGCCGCCAGAGACATAGAAACTAAGATGGCAGCAGATTTGCCAGTTATCTCTACAAGTTCTGCTTATAGATATGAAGATGATGTACCAATACTAATTCCAGGAATTAATGATGAACAAACAGAATTGCTTGAGATTCAAAAAAAGAATAGAAATTGGAAAGGTTGGGTAGCACCATTGCCAAATTGTACTACAACAGGTTTAGCAATTACATTAAAACCATTACTTGAAAAATATGGAGCAAAAAAAGTCATGATGACTTCAATGCAAGCAATATCTGGTGGTGGAAAATCAGGTGTCTCAGCAATGGGAATTACTGATAACATTATTCCATATATTCCAAAAGAAGAAGGTAAAGTAAAATTAGAAACAAGAAAAATTTTAGGCAAGCTAAAAGATGGAAAAATTGAAGATGCAGATATTAGAATTAGTTGTACTTGTACCAGAGTTCCTGTGATAGACGGACATACAGAATCAGTTTTTGTTGAGACTACAGAAAAAATTGATCCTGCAAAAGCAAAGGATACCTATGATCAATATAACAAAGATATTTCAGTAGCTGGATTACCATCTGCTCCTGAAAAGTACTATGCATTTCATGAAGATCCAACTAGACCTCAACCAAGAATGGAAAGAAGTGTTGGAGATGGAATGACTACAACAATTGGAAGAGTAGAAACAGAAGAATTGTTTGATAACGGTTTGAAATACATGTTGTTCTCTCACAATAAAAAAATGGGTTCAGCAAAAGGAGCAGTTTTGTTAGCAGAGATGTTATACAAAAAAGGCAAGATTTAGATAATTTTTTGTAATTTTTACAATAATAACTTTATAAGATCTAGAAATATACATCGACTCAGGTGTTTTAGACGGCAAAAGTAGATGACTTGGATTTACAGATTTTATCAGAATTATCTAATGATGCCTCAATTTCAGTTCCTCGTTTATCAAAAAAAATCAATGTTAACTCATCTGTAGTGTATTCAAGAATCAAACGATTAGTTAAGAGAAAACTGATTGAGCGTTTTACAATTGTTGTCAATGATGAAGAACTTGGATATGCTGTTAAAGCAGTAGCTGGAATTAACATGGATACAAAACAACGAGATCATATTATTGGAGAATTATTCAAAATAGATGGAGTTAGAGAAGTTGCAGAAGTTACAGGTAGATTTGATATTCTAGTTACAATATATTCAAAATCATTAGATCAAATGCATAAAATGGTCTCTGAGAAAATTGGTAGAATTGAAGGGATTCAATCTTCTGAATCATTTATTGAAATGAAATCACGAATGAAAGCAATGCCATATATGCCATCAAAGGATAGTGACTAATATTGCAAAAGCAAAAATCTGAATCCAGAGTAGCAGTATATTATGAATTAACAAAACCAAAAATTTGGTATTTACTAGTTTTTACAGCATTTGGTGCAGCATTAACAGCTTCCAATATTTACAATATAGAAATATCTCCAGCAACATGGCTTTTGATGTTATTTTCAGTTGCATCTGGTTCAGCTGCTGCAAATACTTTGACCAATTATCATGATAGAGATATTGATGCAATTATGGAAAGAACAAAAGATCGACCTTTACCATCAAAAAGAATCTTTCCTGCAGTAAAGGCAAGAAACTTTGGATTAGCATTAGCAGGCATCTCACTAGTTCTAGCATTTGGAATCTCTTTTACTACCACATTAGAACAAGGAGTATGGGCAACTGCTTTCATAGCATTTGCATTAGTAAACAACATTATAATTTACTCATATATTTTAAAACGAAATTCAAGAACTAACATAATTTTAGGTGGATTATGTGGAGGTTCACCACCAATGATTGGTTGGGTAGCAGTAAGCATGTCAGATTTATGGACAATGGGTCTTGCCATGGCAGGCTTAGTATTCATTTGGATTCCAATGCACATTTGGGCACTCACTTTACATTTCAAAGACGATTATAACAAAGTCAATGTTCCAATGTTAACTGCAGTACAATCAGAAAAAACATCTGCAAGAGCTATTGCACTTTCAACAGTTGTAATGGTATTATTTTCAATTGCACCATTTTTCATTACAACTCAAAACGGTGAAGAAATGGTTGGAGCAGTATATCTATGGACAGCAATTGCTTCAGGTGGTCTGATGCTAGGATTATCAATATGGGTTATGATCAAACCAATGGAAAAAGCTGCCTGGACATTGTTTAAATTCTCTAGCCCATACTTGGCAGTATTATTTATTGCACTAATGGTTGATTCTGCATTATAAAATACTGCCCTTATCATCCAAGCTGTTTAGTTCTTTAGTGATTTCAGAATGATTTTCTACTATTTTTTTGAGCTCAGTTTTTAATTCTTCAGAGTTCCAATCAGATGAAATTAGAGATGTTAATTTTGCAACAATTTGCCACTGGATATTATTTTGATCATCTATTAATTTTAAAAAGTGTTTTCCTTTTTCTTCATCATCCATAATTTTTTGGCATTATACAATCATAAAAAGTTAGCATTGGTAATTATATAATTTCAAAGTTTTATTAGTAAATAACAGATATTTTTTCTAATGCAGTGTAGTATTTCAGAATGTAAAGAAAAGGCAATAGAAACTGTACAAATTAGTTTTAAGGAGACAAGAAATCTATGCAAAGAGCATTTCAGATTATATAAAAACAAAGATAAAAAACACAATCCGATATTTTCTAAAGCATCAGATTTTTAGCACTCTCAAATATTATCACATAGTGAAATTATTGAAAGATTTAACATCAACTATTTTTAAAATAGATTATGGCAGCCAAGAAGAAAAGTATACCTAAAAAGACAGTAAGAAAGACTGCTTCTAAACCTAAAAAGACAGTAAGAAAGACTGCTTCTAAACCTAAAAAACAAGTTACAAATTCAAAAAAATCAGAATTTGAAAAAGCTTGGAATGACTATAATTCTGCTTTGAGTGGTTGGAAAGAGTCTCTTACACAATGGCAAAAAGCCACTAATGAAACTTTAATGACATATCATGATGCATGTCAAAAAGCATTAGAATCAGATGCAGAATTATTAAAAAAAGTTAGTTCGAGTTGGGAAAATACCTGGGAAGAGATTGGTCCTGAATACATTAAACAACAAACAAAGATGATAGAGAATATCTTTAAAGAAACCAACATAGAATCAATTAAAAAATTCAATGGACAATGGGAAAAATTTCTAAAGACTTCGGGTGATGATTCAATAACAGCATATCAAGAAGCTGTCAAAAGTTTCAATCAGACGTGGCAATCAAATCAAATATGATTATTATCAATATCATATATCAAAATTTTATTTTTTCATTTTAACTATTCTAAAAATTTTACAATTACATACTGTGTAAATTCCTTTAATCTCAGATTTACCATTTTTCATGATAGTTTTTTCTAGATTTTTGATAGGTATTTTTATCTTATATCGAACACAATAATCTTCTTGTGAAGAAAGTTAGGAAGTTTTAATTTCTATATCATCTGAATTATGAAGTTTAATTTCTATATTATCAAATTTTTTGTTTCATTTTTGTAATGTTTAAATTATTTTATGTTTAACATCTACAATCTATAGTTTTATTACAAAAAACAATGATTAATTTCTACTAATTAAGCAGTAATTTTTACAGCAGCAAATATGAGATAACAAAAATTCTATAATACGAGTAAATGTAAAAAATATTTGAAAATAGGCATAAAAAATAGGGTTATAATCAACACAATACAACTGAAATAAATGGAAATTGTAGTCGAACCATGGAAAAAATTGATTATTCATGAAGTAATTGAATACCAGTTTGAGGATTGGGTAAAACAAATAGCTTTTAGCACACGTTCATCAGGAGGTGGAATTCCCACTATGCAATGGACAAATGGAATAGTTTTTTCTCCAGCAAATTTCCCTACAACAAATTCTACAGTTGATGAACAATTGAAAGGTACATTGCATTGGTCATCAGTATCATTTGCAATTAAAGAGAAATTTGAAAAACAAATTGTCAAAGAGAATGCAACAATAAATTTAGTTGATGTTAGTGTTAATGAAATTTTCAAAGAATTAGCTACTAGTTTAAAATTACAATCTAAATATGCCAATTTAGAATCTAGTACAACCAAATGAATATTGAAGAAACAATAGAAAAATGTGAAATTTCTTTAAAACAAATTAAACAATATGATCCTGATCCATTTTATGTAAATTATTTTTTTAATCAATACATTAGTTTAAGAAATAATATAATTACAGGGATTTTTGAAGAATCTGATAGAGATTTTGGATTATTTTTAACTAAACCAAT
>CALFHG010000242.1 GCA_937875805.1 uncultured Nitrosopumilaceae archaeon | reverse complement strand
CTGATCAGAATGATAATTACAATAATTTTACTAGGAATTTGGTTTGGATTAGATAGAAAAAAAATTCTATCAAAAAAGAATCAAATTCCAATGCTTGTAATGTCACTTGCATTAATTGCTACTTCAAGTCTTATTGGACATGGAGCAGCTAGTGGAGAAACACCTGCACTGGTGCTAGATTACATTCACAACCTAGTTGCCGCAGTATGGATAGGTGGAATATTCTATTTTGTTTTTACATTATTACCAACATTTTCGCAACTCAAAGAGTCAAGCAGAGAAAAAATGAGTTTGGTACTAATTCCAAGATTCTCAATTGCATTTATCATTGCAGTGGGAGTTGTAATCATTACAGGCCCAACACTAATGTGGTTCCTAGAAAGTGACGTAGGACTAATCACTGAATCAGTGTATGGTCAATTAATCATTCTAAAAATTGCAATTGCAGTAGTTATGGTCGGATTGGGAGGATTTTTCCAGTTTAAAGTTCAAAAAAACGCTGAAAAGAATTTTTCATATGGAAAAATTTCAGTACATAAAAAATTAAAAAAATCACTCAAAGTTGATGCAGTATTAGGAATTATTCTTATCGGAGTTGTTGCATTACTAACTAATGGAACATTACCTGCAGGAGAAATTCAAAAAATTGATGCACAAGAAATTGTTTATGGTTTTAAGACAATAGAGTTTACTGAAAACACAAAATTGGATATTGATATTTCACCATTTTCTAGTGGCACAAATACAATTCTAGTAAGAGTAAGTGACTTTGAAGGTGATCCATTAACTGACTCAAATCAAATAAAAGTTAAAGTTTCAAATCCATCAAGAAATATTTCACCAATTGAGGTTCCAATGGAAATAATCAAACAAGAAGAAGATAGAGCAGTTAAATTTCAAGGGGAGTTAACATTTGGATTTTCTGGTGAATGGTTAGTAGAAATTGAAGCTCAAAGAACAGAGAATGCAAATGAATCAATTATGTTAAATTTACTTGTAAAACCTAGATTGGTAGATATTCAAACTCAGATTATAGAATATGAATTGCCAGAGAATGCAAAACCTCTTTTCCCACTATATGATGGAAATAATTCAATTTGGATTAGTGATGCATCATCTCCTAGATTGTGGCAATTCTCACTTGATACTCAAAAATTTTCTTCATATTCATTTG
>CALFHG010000241.1 GCA_937875805.1 uncultured Nitrosopumilaceae archaeon | reverse complement strand
AACAAGACCATCTGCATAACCTATACTCAATATTGCTACTTCATCTTGACCATCTTCAAGAAATTTTTCTGCATCTTTAACATACAACTCTGCATTTTCCAAAATGCCTTGAAATTCTTTTTGACCTTTGTACAGTGGTCCTACCTCTTCTAGTGCTTCTCTAACCATTGGGACATATTTTTTCATCATTTGTATGGATATTTTCTTTGTTTTTTCTGTATTATCAAATGGTTCGTCAATACATTGACCAAATAACTTCAAGGCATCTGATTCAGTAAAGTGTAATCTGCCTGGAATAATTATTGTATGTGGTGGTTTGCCAAAATCTATTTTCTCTAAACTAGATATTTTACCTGAAATGATGCTTTGATCTTTGAATCCAACCCTTGATGCAACAATTACATATGTTGATGAGCTAATGACATTTCTTATTTGACCTTTTTCAGTTTCTAAAAGTCCATGTAATGCATCTTTAGGATCTAAGAAAAAATCTTTGTCTTGATTATATTCTAAGAGAAGTATAGTATGATTTCCTTCGATGATATTTTTGTATGCCACATAATATGGTGTTGTCAATGATTTCATTTCACTCATTATTGTTGCAATTCTTCCTATTTTGTAAAAATGCAGGCCACATTCCCCTATCATTGAAGTAAGTGATGAAGATGCATGAATGGAATGTGTTTTGATTTTATCTTCAATTGCCCTTGTTCTTAATTCAATGTGGGTAGTGGCGATATATGGATCTCCATATGCTAATAATACAACATTCTTTTTCTTTGCATTTTTTAAAATCTCATTACCATCTTCAACGAGCCATCTTTTTGCAAGTTTGAATTCCCCTTTTGTTGCTTTTTTAATTTTTGTTAAATCTGATTTTGCTATTGGACTGGTGAATTGTTCTAAATATACTATATCTGCTTTTGATAAAATATCTAATGCTTCAATAGGAATTGATTTGAATCCCGAAATACCTAAACCGACAAACCACAGCATTACTAAATATTTTTGTCATGAAGTCTTTTTAAATGCTGTAGCATTTTTTTGAGAATCTCTATGCCTCTAAGATATTCATCTATGGATACTTTCTCATCAATTGTGTGAGCTTCGTGTGGATCTCCTGGCCCATAAGTTACAACTGGAATTTTCCATTGGTTTCCTAAAACATTCATGTCTCCTGTACCTGTTTTTCTAATCAAAGTAGGTCTTGAATTCTCTGCTTCCATAATTCCTAGAGTAAAAGCTCTAACTAGTGCTGAATTATGAGGAGCTTCAAATGGTTCAGTTTCATCTAAAATTGAATAAAATGCCTCTACTTCTCTCTCTTGCGAAATTTCCTTCACAAGTGTTGAAATTTTTTGTTCAATTGTTTTACAATTCATATCCACAGGAATTCTGATATCAAATGTTGTTTCACATTCTTTTGGAGTAACGTTGTGACTGGTTCCTCCTTTTACTTCAGTCATGGTGGCAGTCAATAACATCCCTTTTGATTTACCCTCTTGGTTTGCTTCTAACTTTTCTTTTAGTTCCCTTGCAAAAATCATAGATTCTAAAATTGCATTCTTTGATAACCATGGTGCACTTGCATGAGAACTGTCCTCAACACTAATTTTGAGATTTATTGCCAACCTTCCTTTGTATGCAATGGTAACTTGTTTAATTCCACTTGGTTCTCCAAAAATAGCGTAATCGATATCCATTTTCTTCTTAACTAAATTTTTAATTCCTGTTGCATTTCCTTCTTCATCAACTGCTCCTACAAAAAATACAGTTCCATTATTATTTTGAATTGATGCTGCTGCAAATAACATTGCCATTAATGGTGCTTTTGCATCTGATGCCCCTCTACCATAAAGTGCATCTCCTTCTTTTCTGACTTTGACTTTACCTGGTACTACATCCATGTGTCCACATAACATAATTCTTGGAGAGCCAGAACCTTTCTTAGCTATTACATTGCCAACTTCATCAATTTGAATATCTTCAAATCCTAAATCATCACATTTATCAGCTAAAAATTCAGCCATTGGTTTTTCACTTAGAGATGGTGTGTACAGTCTGAGTGCTTTCTCTAACATCTTCACTGCATATCTTGATGTTACTGTAAAGTGAGAGTCCAATTCTTACTTTTTTATCCCAAGTGCATAATCTAGCATTAAGGAAGGAATATCTACTTCACACACTCTTACGGTATTTTTGTATTCAGTTGTATTGTTTACTTCATGTACCACTAGTCCTTTTTCATCACTTTCCATCAAATCTACACCTACGATGTCCCCTTCAACTGCTTGTTTTGCCTTTATGCACATTTCTTCCATTTCTTGCGTAACTTTGCATGGTTCAGCTACGCCTCCTAATGCCATGTTTGTTTTCCAATGTTTAGAAATTCTGTAAATTGCTGCAACTATTTTATCTCCTACCATGATTGCTCTAATGTCTCTTGGTGGTCTTTGTACAAATTCTTCCAAATAATGAACTTGATAAATTGGATACATGTTTTCTCTGCTTTCGATAATTCCTTCAGCTGCATCTCTGTCATTTAGTTTTGAGATTAATCTTCCCCAACTACCAACTGTTGGTTTAATCACTCTTGGATACCCTTGTGAATCTAATGCATCTAATGCTGCGTCTTTTGAAAAAGCTACAGTTGCATCTGGTGTTGGAACTCCAAATTTTTTCAATAACATATGTGTAAATAATTTATTTCCTGCATAGACTCCTGTGTTGAGACAATTAATTACTTTAACACCTAACCCTTCAAGGGCTGCAGTTGAATGCAAATTTCGATAGTAACTTACACATCTTTGTATGACTACTCCGTAATCTTCTGGTTTTTTTTCTAAATTAATTGCTAATTTTTTACAATCCACCATCTGGATGTCTATATTCTTTTTTTTACCAGCTTCTAGTAGAGCTTTTTCTTCCCAACGGATGGAATCATAGAGAATTGTAACATCAGTCACTCTCCCCAATCCTCACCAACTGTTTGAGCTGGCTTTAGATCGAAACCATTTGAACTTTTAGATAATTCAAAACTTGCACCGCATTCGGGGCATGTTACGATTTCTCCTTCAAGTGCATCACTTGGTATGGGAATATCTGCATCGCATTCTTCACATTTTGACATACTTTCTCTTCATTACTCCTCTTTATTTATCATTAATTATCTTTTTTTCAAGTCTGT
>CALFHG010000240.1 GCA_937875805.1 uncultured Nitrosopumilaceae archaeon | reverse complement strand
GCCAAAATTACGATCTATATTTTGGATCTTATATTTACAATAAAATTTTTGGTTGAATACAACAAAGTTCATTTTGTGAGTATTATATGACTAGCCAAAAATTGATTAAATTTGGAGAAAGTTAGGATTTAACGTCAAATTTTGCTTTAAGAATAAATTTTATAATAAAAATTTCATTCAAATAACCTCGTTTCGCAATGGTTTTCTAATTCAAAGATCTTGTATAGTTATGAAATATTCAGTTATGGTAGAAATTCCACATTCATCAAACATACTTTTAGAATTAGATGATGATAATTCCCCAAACACTGTAAAGGATTTTGTTTCAAAGTTGCCTTTTACAGTGGATCTTAATGTTTGGGGGGATGAAATTTACACATCAAAATCGCCTATTTCTCAACCTGAAGAAAATGCAAAATCTCCAGTTCAATTAAATGATGTTGCATACTGGCCTACAGGCAAAGCAATCTGCTTATTTTATGGTCCTACACCAATTGGTAATCCTGGAGAAATCACTCCTGCATCACCTGTCAATATAATTGGAAAAATAATTTCTCCAGACAAAAGCATTCTAAATAATATTCATAGTGAACGTGCTACGTTTAGTTTGCAGTCTTGAATTATTCTTCTATGGGTATTTCCACAATATCTGATTCAAGCAAATATGCTCTAAAATTTTTATTAATTCCTGAATAAATTATCCATGCAACTGGATTACTTTGCATAAATTTTTTATCTGTATCTGATGGATATGCGTCTGAACCTGGATGTGAGTGAAATATCCCTACTACTTCCATTTTTTTCTCTTCAGCTATTTTGTATGCTTCAATTAACTGCTTGTTTGAAATTGTAAAGTTTACTGGAGATTTTTCAATGTTTTCTGTTAAAAACAAATCTAAAACTTGATCATCTTTTCCAAATAGTATGGCACATGATTCATTGGGTTTTTGATTCTCTGAATATTCTGATAGAATTTTTTTATCTGATTCTGTTAGTTTAATTTTCTGCAACTCTATTCTGCGTTAACAGTTCCTACCATCCATGGGTGGAATGTACAGAAATAATCAAAAGTTCCTGCATCTGTGAATGTAAATTCAAAAATATCTCCTGATGCCATCATTCCTGAATCAAAGATACCATCTGTTTCTGGTGCTTTTCCTGATGTCACTGTGTGGACTGTAGTATCTGCATTATCCCATGCAACTGTAGTTCCAACTGTAATGTCTAATGTTTCTGGATCATAGTAAATTTGTCCGTCTTCAGGCATTGCTGCCCCTTGTGGAATTATTACTTTGGTTGGCTCTTTTGCAGCTTCAATAACTATTGATGCAACCATCCAAGGGTGTACGATACACAAGTATTCGTGTTCGCCTAATTCTAAATTACTTGTATCTAGTGTGTATGTTTCACCTGCATTGATTAAACTTGAATCAAATGTTTCTCCATAGTCTACTGTACTTGTAACAGTATGTGCTGCAGTATCTGCATTTGTCCATTCAATAACATAACCTTGTGTAACAACTGCTACATCTGGTGAATAATCTGGATTTCCATCTATGGTGGAATCTTTAAGAATTTCAATTGCAAATATTGGTCCTGACGGTGTAAGATCATCTGTCGGTTCTTCAACTCCTATTTGTTGAGGAATCATGTATGTGTCAGGGGCTGAGAAAATTCCAAATGATACCCACATGATAATTCCGATAGCTGCTGCAATTGATACAATTCCTCCTATTGGTTTTGCAACCGTTGGATGCTTCATTGATAGATATGCAATAATGATTGCAGGAAATGCGATTGCCATTAAAATTCCGGCTATCGTAACTGTATAGTTTGATGTATTCATTGTCATGGCATACATTCCAAATCCTAATGAAATTGATAAAATTACCAAAGTCGTTGCTTTGGCCCTATTACTTGTAGAAATTCCGCCATCTAAGATACCTGCTGCCAGTATAATCAATCCGACAAACATCGTAAGGCCAGTTAATGCATGCATGCCATCGATGAATGTGTGTGCAATCCCTGCATACGACAATGTAAGTCCAGCTACTCCTATAGCTGTAAGTCCCATTCCTGGCATCATGAGGTCCCAATTACTCATTTAAGATAGCTGACAGGACTGAGATACTTATTCCTTGCGAAATCATATGGATCTATACGAAGAAATTAAATGGCTTTGCAATAGGGCTAGAGTGAATTGGGATTTAATGAAATACTAGAAATATCTAAACCCAGAATTGTTGTTCTTTTAGTAATTACTGCAGTTACATCCATGTATGCTGCAAGTAAGCTAGTTCCAGGCGTTCCTGAACTAGATTATTGGTCCTATTTGCACATTATTGTTGCAGGGGCATTGGCATCAGCTGGATCAAGTGCACTAAATCACTATTATGATAAAGACATTGATCCTAAAATGACTAGAACTAACACTAGACCGATCCCCTCTGGACGAATGGCTGCATCAAATGTTCTGATATATGGATTGGTTGTAAGTTGTATTTCTGTAATCTATGGATTCTTTGCTTTGAATGCAGTTTCTGCATTCTTTATTGCAGTTGGAATTTTCTCGTATGTTATTATTTACACAGTTTGGCTAAAACGAAGAAACGTATCTAATATTGTAATTGGCGGTATTGCAGGTAGTGCTGCAGCTTGGGCAGGATGGTCTGCAGCAACAGGAAGTATGGATTTGTTAGGATTCTTAGTTGGTTTCTTAGTTTTCGTTTGGACTCCTTCTCATTTTTGGTGTCTTGCAATGAAACTCAAAGACGAATATACCAAAGCTGAAGTTCCGATGCTTCCTGTTGTAATTGGAATGCACAAAACATCAAAGTTCATTTTAGGCAATACGTTAATTTTAATTCCATATTCATTGATACTTTCATTTATTCCAGACGGTATGGGACTTGTTTATACTGTTATTGCAATAGTTTCTGGAGCATTAATGCTTGTATATCATTACAAATTAACAAAAAACCCTACATCCGAATTTGCATGGAAAGCATACAAAGTAACTGCACCTTATCTAACAATTATTTTTGTAGCTGTTGCATTGGATGCAGCATTCCCTATTCCTTTAGATGCTGTATTCAAGATTCCTTTATTCTAAAATTTATTTATCTACACCTGGGAAACTAGCTTCATAATCACTTTCCATAGTTTCCTTTACTTGTTGTTCTATTTTGTCGATTTTTTCTTCAACTATGACAATTTCTATTCTACGCTCTTCTTTAGTAATCCATGAGACTGTAATGAGGCCAAGAATTTCTAAATCTAAAAGAATTTTGTTAAATCTATCATCTGCAATTGCATGTCCGTCTTTTACAAGACTCTTGAAAAGTTCAACATCTGTTAGACGTTTTGCTTCTTTGATCTTATCAAACACTATATTTCTTATTGGTATTGCCATTTTTTATCCGTAGAATGATTTATCCCCTGACTTTGGTACCACGTTAGATATACTTTCCTTTATAGAATTGTACCATTGGTCTACCTCTTTTGTAATTGATGGTCTTACTTGTTTCAAACTATTTGCAAAGTCATGACTTGAAATTTTTGGAGCATTATTTCTCATTGCTTCAACTGCAGCTTCTCTGCATAATGCTGCCAAATCTGCACCTGAGAAGTTTTGGGTAGCTACTGCTATCTCTTGTAATTTTACATCACTTGCTAATGGCATCTTTCGTGTTAAAATTTTGATAATTTCTAATCTTCCTTTCTCATCTGGTGGTCCCACATACAGTACTAAATCCAATCTTCCTGTTCTAAGTAAAGAATTATCTAAAACATCTGGGCGATTTGTAATTCCAATTATTACAACTCTTGATGAACTACCTTCTTCTATTTCTGTAAGTAATTGACTTAGAATTGTCTCACCTGTTCCACCTTCTCCTGATTTTGACTTTGCAATGGAATCTAATTCATCAAATATTACTACACATGGAGATGATGTTTTTGCTTTTCTGAAAATTTCTCTTATTGCTTTTTCAGATTCTCCTAACCATTTAGAAAGTATTTCTGGACCTCTAACTAAAATCATATTTGCACCTGTTTCCGTAGCTAAAGCTCGTGCGAGTAGAGTTTTACCACATCCTGGCGGTCCATAGATTAAAGCACCTTTTGGAGGTCTTATTCCCATTTTTGTAAATTTGGCAGGCTCTTTCATGGCCATTGCAAGGTTATCTGATAGTGATTTTTTAACATCATCTAATCCCCCAACATCATGCCACCACACTTTTGATCTTTCCACATAAAATTCCCTCATAGCTGTAGGGACTACATCCTGCATTGCATCGTAAAAATCAATTAGTTTAATCTGCATTGATTGTAATACTTCAGATGGAATTTTCTCTGTTTCAAGATCAATTTCTGGAAGGTATCTTCTAATTGATTTTAGTGCAGCTTCTCTACAAAGTGATTTGATATCTGCACCTGTATATCCGTGTAATTCTGATGACAAATCTTTAAGATCAATATCCTCACTAATTGGCATTGATCTAGTGTAAATTTCAAGAATCTCTAGTCTCTCATCTTCATTAGGAACTGAAATTTCAAATTCTCTATCAAATCTTCCTGGTCTTCTAAGTGCTGGATCTATGCTATCTGGTCTGTTTGTTGCACCAAGAACAATTACATTTCCTCTGTCATTTAGGCCATCCATTAATGCCAACAATTGGGCGACCACTCTTTTTTCAACATCTCCGTATGCTTCTTCTCTTTTTGGTGCTATGGCGTCAATTTCATCTATGAATATTATACTTGGAGAATTATCTTTTGCCTCTTTGAAAATGTCTCTTAGCTTTGCTTCTGTTTCACCATAATACTTGTTCATTATTTCTGGACCGTTAATTGGAAACATGTTAGCTTCTGATTCACTTGCCATTACTTTTGCAAGTAGAGTTTTACCACAACCTGGTGGACCATAAAGTAAAATTCCACTGTGTGGCTCAATTCCTAATCTTACAAATAACTCTGGATGTTTTAATGGCAGTTCTACAATTTCTCTCATTGCTTTAATTTCTCGTCTCAAACCTCCAACTTCCTCATAAGTCACTCTAACTTTTCTGTCCACTGAAGTTTCTGTTGAAATGCTTAGAGTTGTGGTACGGTCAATTTTGACTACTCCTTTTGGAGATGTTTTTGTAATTTTAAAATCCATAGAGTTTCCTAAAATCATAACTGAAATTTCATCTCCATGTACAATTGGCAATCCTTTCAATCTGTTTTTAACAAAATCTGTAAATTCTTTATCTATAGTTACTGATTCATTTACTGGAGTTAATGAAACTGTTTTTGCAAACTTTGATGTCACTTTTCGGATTTTTACAACATCATTTAGTGATGCGCCTACATTTTTTCTTGTTTGTCCATCTACTCGAATGATGTCTGGTAATTTTTCATCTTCATCAACTGGCCAAACAACTGCACAGCTAGATCTTGAACCCATTACTTCTATAATGTCTCCTGGTGTAACTTTGAGAAAATCCATGGCGTCCGGACCAATTCGAGCACGTTTCTTTCCTACATCTCTTTGTTTTGCTTCACCAATTCTCATCTGCAAAGGCTCTTCTTTGCGTGTCAAAAAATCACCTATTTCATGTCAACTGACATGCGGCTCATGTTGAGTACTTCAAATTCACTCACACCATCAACTGATCTTATTGCGTTCTCTAGGGCATCACTTTGACCTTCTTTATCTTCTAGAACAAATTCTGCCTTGATACATTCTAAACCAAATGCCAGTGGTTCTTTTGCATGTCGTTTCATTGTAATTCCTTCTTTTAGTGATGCTTTGATATCTTCTGCTAATTTATCAAGGTCTACCTCCATTCCTTTTGGAAGAATTTTTGTAATTAGTAATAATTGAGTCATTTTCTATGGTCCCTGAACGTTACATGCAGTACAAGTATAGCCTCTTGCTGACTCTCTGCAACTTTGACATCTCCAAATTAAATCTCCGCCACAATCAGGACAATTGAATTTTACACATTTATCATTAGGCATAATAGGTCTATGACAGCAACTACATGTTGGTAATGAAATAGTGGAGGACATACCCCAATTTTCTGTAAACATCATTTATACCTTGCTTAGAAATTATACACGTTTTAACCCAGTAAT
>CALFHG010000239.1 GCA_937875805.1 uncultured Nitrosopumilaceae archaeon | reverse complement strand
AAAATAAAATACGATTATCAAATTTGAGAATAAATTTCCAGTTAGTAAAAAACCATCTTTATATTCAATCTAATTTTGATATGTGTGTAATTGGACTCTACAATAAAACGACAACAACATCCTTCAAAAAAAGAAAAAACACGCAGTATAACTTATCGTCTACCTGTAAAACTAGTTGAAGAAATTGAGACAGAGGCCATGAATCACAATATTTCTCACAATGTAATGGCAAGGCAAATTTTAGAGAAATATATTCAATGGGACAGATTTGCATCAAAAATTGGAATGATTCCTGTCCCTAAGAAACTCCTAGACTCACTAGGATTAGAAATGACTGCAGGGGAAATTAATGAAATCATTAATGTCATCAAGCCAGTAATCAAAGATACCGTATTATTCATCAAAGGGAAATATGATTTGAAAAGATGTATTGAGACATTAGAGGACTATATGCGAGCATCTGGAATGAAATCAGACCACAGAATAGAAGGAGAATTGCATCATTTTATCATTCAACATGAATTAGGAAGTAACTGGTCAATATTCACAGAACAGTTACTACAAGAGATATTCAAAGAATTTTTGCCAGATTCAAAAATGAAATGTCAAACTACTGAATCTACAGTCATTGCAACAATTGCATTAGGCAGTGATTTCAGTGAACACAACTATTAGAAATGATAGATTAGATGTTGTTAAAAACCACATCTACATCAATTTTGCCATCATGAAAACTGGTGTTAACTTCTTTGATTTTACTTTTGTACAAAAATAATCTCTTTCCCTCTTCAGTGATTACTCCAGAAGTTCGAATCATTTTTGAATCATGTAATTGTTGAATTCTCCTATACACAGTACTTAGTGGGATAATTTTCTCTCTTGATACTTCAATTGCAGATTTTGGAGTATCCATTATGGCCTCTAAAATAGATCTACAGTATTTATCAGAAAGAATTTCTAAAAAACATTCTTTTCTTTCAGGTTCTTCAATTTTTAGTTGATTTAAGACTTGCATGTTGTTATTAGGTGATTTTAGAATATAATCACTAAGTATGCACACATGTGCATTGCAAGACAAACAGGAATTCTATTTTACAGGATGATCTGCTTTTAATCCCTTGTAACGATTTCTTATTGTAACTTCAGTGACTCCGGCAGCTTCTGCAAGATCTCGCTGTGTAATTGATACACCGTTCTTAACACATGATAGGTAGAGTGCAGTTGCTGCAAGCCCCATAGGATCTTTTCCTGCAGATTCTTTACGTTCTTGTGCCTCTTTGAGCACTTTAACGGCATATCGTTTTGTTTTTTCAGATATCTCAAGTTTACTTGAAATTCTTGCAATACATTGTATTGAATCCACTACAGGCATTTTTAGTTCTAATTCATGGTGTAATAATCTGTAACATCTTGCAATATCTTTTCGTTTAACATTTGCAGCATCTGAAACATCTTTTAGAGTTCTTGGAGTTTCAGTGTCTCTACACGCTGCATAAAGTGATGCAGCAATCATTGCAGAGATAGATCTTCCACGAACTAATTTTTTCTCCAATGCTTTTCTGTAAATGTATGCTGCTTTTTCCAAAACATTAGCAGGAACTGAAACTTTATCTTTTAATTTATTTAAATCACTTAGAGCTTGTCTCAAATTTCTATCAACAGGTGCATGAACTTGGCTTCTACTATCCCAAGTTCTTAATCTTTCAATAGTACTTTTCATAGATGTAGAAAGTGGTTTTCCAGATGCATCTTTGTTTAGAGGATTAATTACAGTAGATAGTCCCATGTCATGTATCATAAGAGATGAAGGAGCACCAGTTCTTGCAGGATCTGCACCACCATCTTTTTGGAATGATCTCCATTCAGGACCAGACTCTTGAGATTTTCCATCAATTACATATCCACATTTTCCACAAAACTGTTCGCCTGTAACTTCGTCAGATAGAATAGAGTTCTTTCCACAACGTGCACAAGATGGAGTTTCCATTTAGAAAGCCATCCTATTTTTTTGAAAATTCATAATTAAAACATTAGAAATGCAGGAATATTCTGACATGATTTAGAAGTTAATATCAGGTATATGAAGGATGAGTATGTTCATAGAAATACAATACAATCTTTTTCCACTACATGACAACAGTGATTTCAGGAGTTGAATTACCCCCATAACCAGGATCAATAGTTTGTTTAGGATTTAGGCTAGTATCATGATGGCATTTCTTGTTACAAACAGGACAGAATTTTCTATCAAGTACAATGCATTGACAAATATGATTTTTCACATATGCTTGTGCTGCTTGGTTCCATTCTCCAGTCCCATTACAATAAACACATGTGTTTGTAGATGAGCCTCTGCCTTTACAAAAATCGCAAACATCTTCAGTCATATCTTACCGTCACTGTTAATGGCTGAATCAATATATTTGAAGAGGTAAACAGATGAAAATCAAATAAACCTTTTAAAATATCAAAAAATACAACTATCATTATGAAGCAAAAAGTAGCATCACGAAGTATCAAAATTTTAGTTGCCAAATTAGGACTTGATGGCCATGATAGAGGAGCTCTTGTATTATGTAGAGCATTTAGAGATGCAGGAATGGAGGTAATCTATTCAGGACTTTTTGCCACTCCAGATAGAATTGCACAAATTGTAGAAGATGAAGATGTTGATGTAGTTGCAATGAGTTTGTTAAATGGAGCACATGGGACACTTTTCCCAAGAGTGGTCAAGACACTAAAAAAGAAAGGAATCAAGGATGTTTTGATAGTTGGGGGCGGAGTAATTCCAGATATTGATCATGATGAACTGATAAAAGCAGGAGTAGATCATGTATTTGGTCCAGGTACAACATTACAAACAATTATTGATCATATCACAACTGGTGTATCTAAATTAAGAAAAATATAAGAAAAAAGATTATTCTGTGGAATCAGGCCACATCATTTTACGCATTTCTTTACCAACTTTTTCAATTTGGTGTTCGTCATATACTTTCATGTGTTTATCAAATGAATCTTTTCCGTTTTTCTGATATTCAGAAATCCACTCGCTGTTGAATGTACCATCTTGAATCATGGTAAGGACTTTTTTCATGTTTGCTTTACTTGCAGCATCCATTACCATTGGTCCACGTGTTAGTCCACCATATCTGGCAGTTTCACTTACACGTCTCCACATTCCATTAATTCCATATCTTTGAATTAAATCTACAATGAGTTTGAGTTCATGTAAAACTTCAAAGTATGCAATTTCTGGTTGATATCCTGCTTCAACAAGAGTTTCAAATGCATTTGTAACCATAGAAGCTGCTCCACCACAAAGGTCAGCTTGTTCACCAAACCAATCAGTTTCTACTTCTTCTTTGAAAGTAGTTTTGATTAATCCAGCTCTTGCACTACCAATTGCTTTTGCAATTCCTAATGTTCTATCCCAAGCTTTTCCTGTGAAATCTTGTTCAACTGCAACAATTGCAGGAGTTCCAAAATTTTCAAGATATGTTTCTCGGACTTTAGAACCAGGTCCCTTTGGTGCAACCATGATTAAATCAACGTTGCTTGGTGCTTCAATCCATTTCCAATAGATTGCAGCTGCATGAGAAAATGACAATGCTTTTCCTTCTGAAAGATTTGGTCCGATTTCATCTTTGTATACTTGACCTTGAATCATGTCAGGAATCAATATGTGAACAATGTCTGCTTGTTTAGTCGCATCTGCAACAGACATTACTTTGTGACCATCAGATTGTGCCTTTTTCCAGCTATTACCGCCTTCTTTAAGACCAATTATTACATTAAGACCAGAGTCTTTCATGTTATTTGCTTGTGCATCACCTTGGATTCCATAACCAATTACAGCAATTGTTTGATCTTTAATTAGATCAAGATTGATATCAGTATCTTTCCATGTTTTTGCCATAATTCTGATAATAATATTGCAAATATTAACTATGGATTAAATTTCAATTATTCTATCACATGAACGGCATTTGACAGTGACATTTTCACCTGGAAGTCTAATGAATCGTTTTGAACCGCATTTAGGGCAAATAGGACATGAACGTGCAGGTTCCATAATGATTCAATTATAATTTTAGATTTAATTAAACCAGTCTATTGGATTTTTCCGCTTCCAAGTATTCTAATTGTAAGAGATTCTGGTTTTAAAATGACAGCAATTTGTCCTTTCTTACACACGATTGGTTTTTCAAATAAAAGTTTTAGAGGCGATATAGATGTAAATTTTGCAGCTTTAATTTGTAATCCAATACTTACTAAACATCCTTGATTTTCTGCAATATCATTTTTGTAAAAAGGATTCTTTTGAAAATCAAGTTCAACTTCAGTTTTAACATCAACTGCGCCTTCTGTAGAAATTACATCTCCACGACTAACTTCATCAGGCTTTGCACCCTTAACTGCCAGTCCCACTCTTGCAGGGCATATAGACTCACTTACAGGATCATCATGCATCTGAATTGATTTTATTAAAACATCAATTCCTGCAGGATATAATTTCAAATTATCATATTGTTTTACAGTGCCATTTGTCACTTTACCTAAAATTACTGTTCCAACACCCTTTACATCAAAACAATGATCAATTACCATCTCAGAAGGATCATCATTTGTAATAGGTTCCAATTTATCCATCTCTTCTTTAATTTTATCTTGATCAACTTTTACATAATTTTCAACAACTGTTCCTTTGATCATCATGTTTAATTTTGATTCATCAACATCAAAAGTATGAGATAAAATTCCTTTTTCTTTTTTCAGTGAATCAAGTGCGATGATTTGCTCACCTGTAAATTTATCTAATTTATCTACATGAAAAATTACATATTCTGCTAGATTAATTGCCTGAAACAAAGGTTGTATTTTATCTGGAAACCCACTAGGCGCAACCCAAGTTTTGATTATGTCGGATTCTTTTCGATCGTATAGCGTAAGATCAGTTTCAGTACCTTTCTTCCCAAATTCAACTGCAATATCTTGCTTACCTAAAACTACAAAATTTACAGACCTAACCATAAATTTTGATTAAAAATGGATCTTATGAAGTTTTAAATTTTTTAAATCAAACATTAGTGTTTATGATTTTTTATACAACTATCACAAAATTCTGAACCACACTGATCACATGTAATTAATTGTCCAGGTCTGTATCCGTTGAAACAATTATCACAGTTTATTCCATTCATGGATTATTTTGAGAGAAGTTATCTAAAAATCATTCTAGGGACTAACAAGGATATTCTGAAAGATCTGCAAGTACATCATATTGTTCATCTAAAATGTGAAGATGATACAAAATAGATTTATTGTTTGAAGAATTCAGGCTTATGTTCATAATAAAATATGAATGTAGTTTTTTATATAAAAAACTAATGTACGAATCATACTAAACCAATACGTTCAGAATAACTAAGGGTATGAATTCAAAACTTGAGCATAACTAGCAAAACGATGATTTTTTGGCTTTACTAATTTTTGATGGTATTTTTTAATAGGTTTACCAGTTGCACCGTTTAGACCAAGTGGGCCGTTTACATATTTTTCCTTGTTTGCCCATAGAAGAACTTCATCTTTAGGGGCATAGTGATTTACTATTTTTGAGCAGATTATTGATTGAAGAATTTTTCCATATTTTTTGGAAGATGGAACATCGTTAGTTATTGACGCACCGAAAAAATATACACCTTCTACAATTCCAACATTTTGTTTCTTTTTTGCAAGATATTCCACAGTACTCAAAATTACTTGTGAACCTAAAGAATGTCCCATTAGCCTTATCTTTGTTTTAGGACTGTTAGTTTTAAAATCTTCAATAAATTTTCCAAGGTTTTTTCCATTTTTTATTGCAATTTTTTGACCTACAGCAAGAGCATGTTTTGCATGTTTAATTAAATGGGCACCAATGACATTTGAATCATAACTATAACCAATTACAGGGTAGACATATCCTAATTTTCGTAATTGTTTTTGTGCTAAAACAACTTTAGTGATAGCTCCCGCATTATCATTTCTTAATCCGTGTATCATAATTGTGATTTCTTGTGAATTGATTAATTTTTTAAAATCATTTTCGGATATGTATAATATGAATTATTTTTTAACGTCACCCCAT
>CALFHG010000238.1 GCA_937875805.1 uncultured Nitrosopumilaceae archaeon | reverse complement strand
TCTGACAAGTTCCAAAAAGAATTAGTAAAATCATGGGGCTTTGAGGATGAAGACGACAAATAAAAAATAAAAATTAGTATTGGAACTATTCCAATTACATTTGTTTAACTGCTTCTTTACAAACGTCAGTATTACATTTGCAATCAGCACTGCATATACAATGACCTTGCATTGCACAATCGCAGGAATATTCTGGATCGCCGCTGTCAGCTTCGCATCCACATGCTTGATCTACCATGATAAATCAGTAATTTTACTTATTTTAAAAGGTTAGTACATCCAGATAGAATGCTATACGCTTGAAAGAATCCCAAGTATTTCATTACAAGATTTCTGTACAAGTTCAGATTGCTGTTGAAGTAGATGTGAATCAGCCTCAACATCAAAGGCAACCTTGAGTATGTAAAAAAGGTCCTGCTGGCGATTCAAAGTATCCTTAATTTTTACAAAATTTTCTTTATTCACATACCCCAAATAAAAATAGCAATCAGAAAGCATTGAATTTTTTACAAAGAAATCATATTTTTGTTGAATAATTTCAGAATGATTATTTTTTTCAACTAAATCAGAAAATCCTATTGTTGATTTTAACATCCGCTCAAGTAATGTAAGAGTAGCCCGTTCAATTCCAACTGTCTGAGTTACAATAGAGATATGTTCATTGATAGTATTTTTTTTTAATTTACGAAATGAATCAAGCATATGAGAAGGGCTTGAACGTTGATGGTTAATTGAAGAAATTGCTTTTGCCAAATAAAAAGTGGCACATTTTTGCCAACAAGATCCAAACACATCAGAATTCTGAATAGATTCAGTAGTTTTTTGACAACAGAATTGAGATTCTATCAAACAGTTTTTTGCAAAATCAGAAAACAGTGAAACATGCTTTTCATTAATCTTAGAAAGCATCATTTGTAAATCCCAAGATGCATCCTGAAGAATTTCTAATTTATAATACTGGAGAAGTTTTTCAGAATTAGTTTCAGATAAGGATGCATGATGGACATTGACAAATTGGTCATCATGTTTGAAAATTGTTCCAGGTTCTGATTTTTCATCAAAAACAAAAAGATCATAATCACAGGAATCATAAGACAGATCAGAAGTCCTGCATCCACCCAACCCAACGGGAAAAGCAGATAATCCATTTTTTTCAATAAATTTTTTCATATCCATGTATTTTTTTAGAGGTAATTTTTCTATAAAGGAATCAACTCACAAAGTTTTACAAATTCATTCAAAGTCAAAACATTTCCTTTAAATTGAGATTTAATTTGTTTTTTATCAAGCTCCTATAGTGTAGTCCGGTTAAGCATTTTGGCTTCTCAAGCCAAAGACTCGGGTTCAAATCCCGATGGGAGCATTACATTTTAAATTAAAAAGACTATTTTTTATTTATTTTTTGGAATAAGGGCATCTTGAATTATTTCAAGTGCATTCTGGGCTTTTTCTGGACGTGGCAGTTGAATCATAAACACGTTGTCTTTTCCATAATTTGATTTTGGTGAAGAGAGTGCAAGCATGGATGTTTTTGCAAGGGCTTTGAAGAAATCAAGATTAGATTTAGCATCTACAAGGAATGTCTCCACAATATTACCTTTTGAAAAAGTTAATTTTACTTCAACAAACACATTACCTAATCCATCGTGTAAAATATTCAAATCAGTATTAACAGAAAAAGATTGTCCAGTAACTTTTGATAATATTTCATCATATTTTTTCTCATCTAATTCAATACAAGGAGTTTCAGTTCCATCAAAATCAAAAGTAGTTATTCCAGAATGCACTTGATCTAAAAATCGCTTTAATTCATCAGACATCGTCTTTATTTTCCAAAGCAGGAATTATTTTATCACCGGCCTTCATCAAAAATGGAGAAATAAACGCAGTAATTATTGAGATAACACCAACTAATGGGAACAAGAAAGCACTAACTGCACCAACATCTACACCGACCTTGATAATAATAATAGAGAATTCCCCTCTAGGAGCTGCCAAAGTAAATGCTGAACGAAGTGCTGTGCCACGTTTCTGTTTAAAAATTATATTTCCAAGAATATTTCCACCAAATTTCATACCAATTGTAACTGCAATCAAGGCGATAGCTATGAAAATGTAATTTTCAAGTTGAGATACATCCATCAAGGCACCAACTGAAATAAAGAATATAGCCACAAACATGTCTTTAATTGGACTTGAAAGTAACTTTGCAACATCTGCAGATTTAGATTCAGCAACTAAAACTCCTGCCAAAAATGCACCAATTGCTACGGATAGCCCTACAATATTTGCCAATAACGCATAACCAAAACAAACACCTAGCACACTTAGAAGTAAAATTTCACGATGTTCTGCTGCTGCAACTCTGTCAATAAGAGGAGGAATGATACGAGTTCCAATAGTAAATGTCCCCACAATCAAACCAGTTGCAACCAATACAACTACAATAATAGATTCAATGGATACAGTTCCCACTAGCGCAATAGATTGCAATGAAGAAATTAGAATAACTGCTATTACATCCTCTACAATCAAAATTCCCAGAATCATGATGGAGGATTCTTTTTTGATTTTTCCCATCTCTTCTAATAGTTTGACAATGATTGCAGTACTGGATACAGATAATGCTGCTGCAATAAACAAAGCATCCATGAATACTAATCCAAGTGCACTTGCAGTATAGAACAACACACCCAATGTCAAAAATAATCCTATAGTTCCAACGCCAATAGCTGCACGACCAACACTCTTGATTTTTGCATAAGGGAATTCTATTCCAATTACAAAAAGAAGTAAGATAACACCGATTTCTGCAAAAAGATTCAATGCAGAAATATCAGATAAAATTCCAATGCCACCTATAGCTTCAGTAGGAGGTCCACCCTCAGGTAAAACCCAAG
>CALFHG010000237.1 GCA_937875805.1 uncultured Nitrosopumilaceae archaeon | reverse complement strand
ACCACATGTGAAGAAATAATTTTTTTATCGATAAGATAATTTATCATTTGAGCAAAGTCATTATCAGAAATCACTCCTTGAACCCACCAATATGCTGTATTTTTTACCCAATCTGGAATGTCTATTTCAAGAATGTTTTTATCGTTAATTTCAAAAGGCACCTCAATTAATTTTGGATCTACATATTTTTGAATCATGTCCATCAAATACCCGTCTAAATTTTTACCTGATTCATCATTTAACAGCCATTCAACTGTAAATTGTTTAACTGATTCAGGAATGCAAATGTTATCTGAATCAACTAGATTAAATTCTACTGTATATTTTGAACCTGAATATTCAACATCGATAAAATATTTTCCTAAAGCAAATTGTTCTTTATCAAAAGGAAATAATGCTGGAATTGGATTTTGTAATTCTTTTATTGCTATTGGAATTGCACTACTACCTTTACCTGATTCATCCCTGATGTGAATTATTGCAGAATCTCCTGTAATTTCAGAAACTTTAATCGTATAGACTAATTTTTCACAATATTGGTATGTTGTTTTTTCCATAATTATTGAAACTGTGGGTTCTGCTTGAACTTGTGGTAAAAATGCTGAAATCCCAATTATGAAAATTATTGATAATAGCGATGTTTTTACTTTCATCTTTTCTTGAAACCTTCACTCTTCAATAAAAATCTCAAAGCAATACTGAGAAATCTTTTTTAATAACTCGAGGCTAACTAATTTATCGAGTTTTCTGCGGAAGCAAACTCTTTGGGTGCGTGGTTTGTGACCCCACTCGGGAGAATTTTTATTGATTAGCAATGCTTGGGTATGATTTTCGATTTACAGTTATTAAAGGGGATTTTTCTAATCTCGATATGCCTAGTTTACAAGACCAAACGTGGATCAGACTATGGAAAGAGAATTCCTCTGAAATACGTGAGCGTGTAATTAAATGGCGTAAAGAAACTGCAGTCATGCGTATTGACAAGCCTAGCAGAATACAAAGGGCTAGACGATTAGGTTACAAAGCAAAACAAGGTATCATTGTTGTACGAATGAGAGTTGGTACTGGTGGTATGAGAAAACAAAGACCTACTGGTGGTAGAAGACCAAAACATCTCGGTGTTACTAGAATCAAAGCTGATGATGATATGAAAACTGTTGCAAATAGAAGAGTTCTTCAAAGATATCCAAACATGAAATTTTTAGGTTCTTATTTTGTCTACAAAGACGGCAAACATTATTGGTTTGAAGTTATTTTGGCAGACCCTGATCATCCACGAATTGCTCAGGATAAGGAAATAATGAAAAGAATTCCTAGAACTGCATAAATTGAAAATAATATTTTTAATAGTCGTAGCATTATTTTTTGTATTAACTCCTGCATATGGTGTTCCATTATCTGATGCAACTGGATTAGTAAATCGATTAGATGTTCAAACTGGTGGTTATTCTTTTGAGGTAGAATCTGTTTCTAATTTTGACATACCTAATTTTGAATTTGATGAAGATGAGAAAAAATTAACTCTTTATATCCAAAGTGGATTGGAGAATAATTTAGGCGAACTACTTATTCCTCGTAATTTTTTAGGCGGAAATTTTACCTTTTATCTTAATACTCAAGAATATTTTCCTCAGATAAAAACAAATGATAAAATTTCTTTCATAACATTAAATTTCACTGGTTCTGGAGATAACACATTAGATATTTTTGGAACAACTTATCTTTCAGGTTTAACTGAAATAACTCCAAAAGATGTACCTTCACCCAATCTAACTTCTCCAGTTGATTATGGGTCACTCTATTTGATAATTCTACTTTTACTTGTTGGTGGTTTTACATGTGTGATTATTTTTATAATTAAAAAAAGAAAATAAAAAAAGAAAAAATCATCCTTCTCTCTTTCGCATTACAATAAGTCCCCCTGATATTATTCCAAATGCCAAAAGCATCGTTATGGTGCTAAACTCTGGTGCTGAAGGGGGAGGAGATGGAACTGCAAGGATAGTCAAAGAATTAGTTGTTTTTGTTATTCCTACACCACCTGAATCAAAAGGTAATACTTGT
>CALFHG010000236.1 GCA_937875805.1 uncultured Nitrosopumilaceae archaeon | reverse complement strand
CTGAAAGGGCTGTTGAATCTGAAATAAATCCTCATGACAATAAACCATCATCACTAATTTTTGAATCACTGTTAAACAATATGGGTGCTAACAATTGAGTCTAGAATCTCATGAATTAGAGGAACTAAAATTAAAAATTGGTAGAGATCCAACCTCTACTGAATTACAAATTGTAGCTGCTGAGTGGTCTGAACACTGCTCTTACAAATCATCTAAAAAATATCTTAAACTGTTACCGATGGATGGGCCTTTAGTAATTAATGAAAAAGGATATGATTCCGGAGTTTTAGATGTTGGTGATGGCTATGTCGTAACTGCTCATATTGAAAGCCATAATCATCCTTCTGCTGTTGAGCCTTACGGCGGAGCTGCAACCGGAGTAGGTGGTGTCATTAGGGATATTTTATCTGCTGGAACTCGTCCAATTGCACTTTTAGATGGATTGCGTTTTGGTGATATTGAAAAAGATCAACATGCAAAATGGCTTTTCAAAAATGCTGTTAAGGGAGTTGCAGATTATGGTAATTGTTTAGGCATTCCAACTATTGGTGGAGAAGTTGAATTTGATGAATGCTACTCAAACTATGCAATGGTCGACGTTGCTGCAATTGGTTTTGGTAAAAAAGAAAATTTAATTAAAAATCATGCAAAAAAAGGTGACTTGGTAGTGTTGATGGGTGGTGCTACTGGTAGAGATGGAATTGGTGGTTCTCAATTTGCATCTGATTCACTAGAATCTGAGAATCGCTCTGCAGTTCAAATTCCTGACCCTTTTATTGAAAAATTAATCATTGAAGCAATTTTAGAAGCTAGGGATGAAAAATTAATCCATGCTATGAAAGATCTCGGTGGCGGTGGTTTATCTTGTGCAGTATCTGAAACTGCTGATGCGTTAGATATTGGAATTGAAATGGATGTTGATAAAGTTCACACACGTGAATCTGATATGCATCCTGATGAAATTATGGTATCTGAATCTCAAGAAAGAATGCTGATTATCACAGATAGTATTAAATTAATAAAATTTCAAGATATCTGCAATAAATTTAGAATCGAATGTTCTGTTATTGGACATGTGACATTTGATAATAAAATGCACGTCAAGAAAGGTGAAAAAACAATTGCAAATATTTCTACTGATGTTGTTGTAAATGCAAC
>CALFHG010000235.1 GCA_937875805.1 uncultured Nitrosopumilaceae archaeon | reverse complement strand
ATTTTTCACAGTAAATCTTTGATACATTATTCTTCAAAGGTTTTGTCACAAACAAATTGAGTGATTAGTGTTTATAAAGATCCTGTTGAAAATCAACATAAAATTGTAATTCATCAGATTCTTAGTAATCAGGATAATACAGATGTAACAAAAATAAATTTCAGTACATATAAGATTGTAAATAATTACATTTTAAAATAATTTTGACATCATAATTTTAGATAGTTGCAGAAATTTCAATGATTAAGAGAAATTGAATATTTGAAAAAATAAAACAAATTACAAGTAATGAATTTTCATATGACCATTTAATTCAACTTCATATTGTGTCACAAATCCACAATGAGTGCATGAAAACATTTCATGTTCAGACTGACTTGTTGTATTTTCAATTATAGTTCCAGAAATAGATGTAATGTTTATCACATTACGATTTGAAATTACAGCAAAGTTTTTTCCCTCATTTATAGAATCTAAAAATTCCTTTATTGCAGAAATTACTACAATTGGATCAATAATTTCATCATCATCCAAAGATGATAAAGTGAATTGATGATGCTTCCATGTAGGAATCGCAGCCACTTGATCGGCCACATACACAAGTAAATCATGTTTAACAGAGATTACATCTTTGCAGTCAATTGTGAGCATAAAATATCATGATTGAATCGATATTTTAGTTTAACATGTATTTGAAAATGATTATTATGGTTTAATGTTGTGAGGATAATTACTTGGCAGATTCAGAAACATTTGGAGTAGAAAAAGGACATGGTGAAGAAGTTATTGCATGGTTAAATGGACAAGCAAAATCACAATCCATCAAGTTGGAAGCAAGATTGTACGGCTATAATGTGATGACTGAGAATTTTGGAGAGTTTGAAATGTTTTCGTGGATTGGAAATGTACAGAATGCAAGAAAGATGATCATTAAAGCAAGTAAAAGATTCAAAGTAAAAGTTATCGAGGGAGGATACAAACCTAAAGAAAAAATAATTAAAATGAAAAAATTTGATTTTGCCAAGGTCAAAAATGGAGATAAAACAATAGGTCAATTGGAATTTGTATCTTCAAGATTTGGAAATAAGCATTGGGAGATTCAAAATGAAGAAAGACATTAGTGGAATAATACCAGGAAGAGAATAATGAAAAGAATAGGCATTATCGGATTAGGAATGCTAGGTAATGCAGTAGCATTGCATTTGATAGATTCGGGTTTTGAAGTTACAGCATATAATAGAACAAAAGAAAAAACATTAGAATCAAAAGGAAAAGGGATAACAATTGCTGAATCTCCAAAAGAAGTAGCAGAAAATTCAGAATTACTAATCATAGTTGTAAAAGATGCAGATGCAGTAAAACAAGTTTCATTTGAAAATAATGGAATCATTAAGGGCAATCATGAAAAATTAATTGTTGCAGATATGAGCACCATTGACCCATCAGAATCAAAAAATATTTCAAAACAGTTTAAGGATTCTGGAATAACTAAACTGGACATACCAGTAATGGGAGGTCCAAATGTAGCAATAACTGGAGATTTAGTTATGATGGCATCAGGGGATAAAGAAAGTTTTGAAAAATGTAAAAAAGTGTTTGATACCATAGCAAGCAAAATATTTTTCTTAGGAGAAAGTGGAGTTGCAAATTCCATAAAATTGGCCATGAATCTTCAAATTACAATGTTAGCTTTGGCATTATCTGAAGGGATAACTCTTGTAAAAAAATCAAATGTAGATCCTAAAATATTTCTAGAAATTTTAAACTCTACTTATTTCAAAACAGGAATGAGTGAAAAAAAGGCATACAAAATGATAGATGGCAAATATGATACAACATTTACACTTTCAAATCTAAAAAAAGACATTACAACCATAACAAATGCTTCAAAATCTCTCGGAATTAAACTGCCAATGATTAGTAAGGCAGAAGAAGTGTATGAAAATGCAATCAAAGAAGGGTTTGGAGATATAGATTATACAGGAATTATTGAATATCTCAAAAAAATTAATGAATAAAAACAACCAAAATTACGAATAGAATTTAACAAAAATTCTATAAGTTATGATGATAGTGTAAAATCATGCGATTAAATGAAAAAGTGGCCATAGTTACAGGAGCATCTAGCGATATAGGTAAAGGTATTGCCAAGAGATTTGTAGATGAAGGGGCCAAAGTAATCCTAATCGCAAGGAATTTGGAGCAATTAGAGGCCACTAGAAAAGAGATAGGAAATGAGGAATCAACTGTTTCAATATCATGTGATTTAACTGATGAATCCCAAGTATTACAAACAGTGAATCAGATTGTAGATACATATGGTAAAATAGATATTTTGATAAATAATGCAGGGGCAATTAACGACCCAATACATTTTCACGAAATGCAGGATTCTGAAATTAAAAAATTAATTGATGTGAATTTGTTTGGAGTATTTCATATGACAAAAGCTGTTCTATCAAAAATGTCAGATGTTAAAAATGGAGCAATTGTTAATATCGGTTCAATTTCAAGTGAAAGAGCAATACCAAGAGTTCACTTGGCAGTATATTCATCCACTAAAGCTGCAATTGCCATGTTTACAAAATCAATTGCAGTAGAATATGCAAGAAAAAATATTAGATGTAATTGTGTTAATCCAGGAATTATTAATTCAGGAATGATAAAACCATATCTAGATGACCCTCAAGCAAGAAAAGTGTTAGAAGAAAGATTACCTCTTGCAAGAGTGGGAGAACCAGAAGATGTTGCAAATGCAGCACTTTATTTGGCTTCTGATGAGGCCAATTGGGTTACAGGTGCCATCCTAAATGTGGATGGTGGAAAAACAGCTTCAGAAGGATAACATCAGATTTTTAAAATAATTTAAGAAGAAATATTGTTCTTTTTGAAATATGCTCTATAACTTAATCCAGTAACTAACATAATTATTCCCGTAATGGCAGACCACATGAAAAATGATCCAATATCAGATTCATCCATATTTGACAACAAACGAATAAACATCTAAAGTTTGGGTTGAGAATGAATTATTCCCTAAAAGTATGAAACATCTAAATAGATTTGACACTGACGGAATTTATGCCTGAATTTACATGTCCAGACTGTGGAAAACATCTATTTCATGAAAACGAGACAACATTGAAAATTGAAGAGACAATTCATTCAAAATTCTGTAGAAAAATAGAAGGAGAAACCCATAGTTTCATGCATAGAGATCTAGCACACATGGAAACTTTTGATTCAGAAAGAGAAAATGACACTGCAGGTACGGCAGTATTAAAAAAATAACAATCGATTCCTCAAAATTATAACCTAGGTATTTGTCATTCAAAGTAATTGTCAGAAGAACATCATTATGATTTAGTAGTTGTAGGGGGAGGCCCAGCAGGATCATCAGCTGCATATGCTGCTGCAAAGAATGGAATCAAAGTAGCTTTAATTGAAAAGGAAAATTCAATTGCAGAAACAGTTAGGACTAGCGGCGTAACGTGGATTCAAAATATTAAAGAATTTGGAATTCCAGATGATTGTTTTAATCCAATTAAGAATTTTTCATTTTGTTCTCCCAATAACGAAGTCACAATTAGCGATACCATTGCAAGAGCTGCAGTATTAGATGTAAGAAAAACATACAGATGGTTAGCAAATGAGGCAGAACAATGCGGTGCAGATGTTTTTGTAAAGATGAATATCAAGAATGTCATTAAAAATGAAAAAGGAGATATTGTAGGAGTGAATGGTGTTGGGCCAAATGGAGAAACTACATTTCATTCCAAAGTTGTAATTGATGCAAGTGGTTTTCAATCAACAGTTTGCAAGGCGATGGGGTTTGTTGAACAATGGGAAAGATTTGGTGCAGGAGCAGAATATGAAATGAAAGTAGAACATGTAGATTCTGAAACATGGTGGTTAATGGTAGGACAAGAATATTCTCCTGCAGGGTATGCATGGATTTTTCCTTTAGGAAATAACATGGTTAGGATAGGAGTAGGAGTTGGAAAACCAGAATCAAATATAGATCCTACTCAAAGACTCAAAGAAATAATAGATAAAAAATTAGGACCAATAAAAAAATTAGGAAAATTAACTGAAGTTGAATTTCATTATGGATTAATTCCAAATGACGGATTATCTAGGAAAACAGTTTTCAATAATTTGATTCTAGTAGGGGATTCGGCAGGACAGGCAAATCCTCTAGTGTTAGAAGGGATAAGATACGCCATAAAATTTGGAAGAGTGGCAGGAAAAGTAGCATCAGATGCAATAAAATCAGGTAAGACAGACAAAGAATCACTCTACCCTTATGAAAATAACTGGAGAAAAGAAATAGAATCAAAAATTAATTCAGCAGGGAAAGTTCAGGACAGATGGATAGGTCTCACAGATGAAGAGTGGGATAAAGAACTAGACATAATCAAAGAGTTAAGACCAGAAGAGTTTATTGACTTTATCAAAGCAGATTTTGGATTATCAAACATGATCAAATTAGCAACCCATCATCCAAAACTTGCAGTCAGACAACTCTTCAATCTAGTAAAAGGGAAAAAATAATTATTTTACATTAAAAAAATCAGTCACCACTACATCATGATATTGTAGTTGTGTAACATATACACCAGAATCAAATGAGCGAGATACAACTTCTGTAAATAGTCCAGAAGAATTATCTTTTAGAGTAATCTCTTCAATCAAAGTACCTCGTTGATCATAAACATCTACAAAAAGATCTTCTCTAAATGCAAGAGTTTTTTGAACAGCTCCTGACACTATCAATTTATCATCATCGTAAATGGCTTCAACTACTGCAACGCGAGATCTTATCGGAAGATATCGCTCAATTATAATTTTTAATTCATCAAGATTATTATCAACATTTTTAGCATTTTTGTCTTTGAATGCAAATTCAATTTCATTAATTACTGCTGCAAATCTAGGATTTTCAGTAAAACTTGCACCACCAAATTTTTCTGCAAAGGATTCTAACTCTTCAAATTCACGTGCAAGATCAACCATACTCAAATCTGCATCGCTGTATTCATACTCAAATTCTTCTTCTACATGTACAATTTGAGATGCCTTAGAATCCTTGTATTGTAACATGACAACATATAGTCCAGGATCAGCAGGGGCGATCCATTGTGTGAAAAAGTTGCCTTGCTTAGTATCAGTGAACTCAAGACTGCTGTGTGTAGTCCCATCCATATCATACACAGTGACATAGAGATTTTCACGCCTATCAAAGTTAGATTTTTCAGTTTTTCCATTAATTACCCAAATACTTTTTTCAGAATCATATGAAATATCATAAATGATACTTTCACTATCAAGCACCAAATGCTCACTCAGATAATTGCCAATTTCAATTACCTTTGATTCAGCATCAACAAAATTTGCCAATTCAATCATCTCATCAGCATCTGCCATCATGTTGTTATATTTATCAGCATATCCTAAGAACCCAGCATTATAGAAAGTGGAAACCATGTTTGAGAAAGCATTTAATTTTTTACGGAATTCAATACGTTTGATTTCATCAGCAGTGTAACCAACATCAGAACCAAGTGGA
>CALFHG010000234.1 GCA_937875805.1 uncultured Nitrosopumilaceae archaeon | reverse complement strand
TATTTTTTCATGTATTCTCTGCATATGTTTGATAGATTTGAGTCTGTTGTTTGATCCTTTCTTTCGTCTTGATATCTTTCTTTGTACTTTTGCTAATGGTTTTAGCATCTTTTTGAGGTTGTGTGGGTTTGGTGTTTGGTTTCCATTACTATCATAGGTAAAATTTTTGATTCCAACATCAATTCCAACTGATTTTGAAAATGATATATTTGGAATATTAATAAGAGATTCTGAAATATCAATTGTAACACACACAAACCATTTTTCACTCTTTGATTTTGTAACTATTACTTGTTTGATTTTTGAATTTTGTGGGATGTCACGGTGTTGTTTTATTTCAATCCATCCAATTTTTGAGAGATGTAATAAGTTTGTGTTTCCATGCTGTTCTATTTTGAATCCAGATTGGTTGTATGTGAAAGTTCGATAGTTATGATACTTGCAAAATTTCAAATTCCCTGTATGGTGTCCTTTTTTGTCAAGATTGATTATGACTTTTTGAGCACCGTCTATTTGTGCAGATACTGCTTGAAGCATTTTAGAGTGATAATCATATAGCCACCGTTTCTGCTGTTTTAATTCGATTAAATAGTAATTACAGTCATTTCGTGATACGAACCCTTTTTGAGCATATTCTACAAATTTATTGTATACCCATCTACATACTACCAGATTATTTTGCAGTTTTTTTTCTTGTGAGTCATTTGGATGCAGTCTAAATTTATAATTTCTAGTTTTCATAATATTACCTAGTTTTGATAGGGTAAACAATGTTAAATTATTTGTCATGGCAAAAATTGTAAGTTCAGCTGTATACAATATCAACTATTTTGGAATGAAATTTGTATCGATTCTAGATGAATCTTAAGATCTTATCAAAATTAAACATCACAAATGACTTCGTAACATTATTCATTTATTTCAATATTTTATAATAAAGAAGTAAGAATGTCTTTTTTATTACATGTGACTATCAGTCTTAGTAACCGATAAATGGCTGTACCTTAAAAAATTAACAATTAGTTTGGAACTTGATAATTTATTAGCACAGAATTCGATAATCTATGTCTTGATGGCTTGGGTAGTCATTATCGTAATTGCAAAAGCTCTAAAATTAGAAAAATATGGTTTTGAATTAAAAGCGTACAGCCTAGTATACAAGAATAAAAGCGTAAATGATGTATTAATCAAAATTTTAGGAAGGACAAAAAGAGGCATCAGAGTTTTTGCTGATATTAGTGTGATTGCAGGTTTCTTAATGATGGGATTTGCATTTTACTTTTTGTTAAATAATGTTTCAAACTACTTTGTTGCACAATCAAATTTTTCAGAATTAACAGTACTTATTCCAGGAGTTACATTAACTTCAGCTCCAGCTATTACATACTTTTTACTTTCAATTCCAATTGTATTAGTTATTCATGAAGGAGCACATGGCATAGTAGCTGCATTAGAAAAAATAAAAATTAAGACTGGTGGATTTGCAGTATTCATTGCATTGTTTGCAGGATTTGTAGAACCAGATGAGGAAGAATTTGATAAAGCTAAAAAGATTTCAAAATTAAGAGTGATTGGAGCAGGTGCAACATCAAATGTAATGTTTGCAATTGTTTTAGGTGCTATCATGTTAACAAATCCAATTTTTGGAATGGTTTTAGAAAGTATTCCACTATTTGGAGAAGTTATCTTGGATACATTTTATGAAGTATCACAAGGAGTCTTGATACTGGATATAATTCCAAATTCAGGAGCTGAACAAGCAGGATTACTTGCAAATGATGTTATTACTACAATTAATGATATACCGATCCATGGTCCAGCTGATTTCCCAATATTAAATCCAGGAGAAATAGCTAGTGTTTCTGTACTTAGAGATGGTCAAGCATTAGAATTTGGATTAGAAGTAATGGCATCCCCTGATGATCCTCAAAGAGGATTAATAGGAATTATGAGAGATAATTCAATCCCATACAAACCTGTAATGGATTTCATAGATTGGACAAGTGTTGATTTTAACATTTCAATGTTCTTGTTATGGCTTTGGATGATTTCATTTTTCATAGGTATTATCAACATGCTTCCTTTACCAATTTTGGATGGAGGGAAATTCATTCATACAATTGTCGATAAAAGATTTTCAGATAAATCAGTCAACATAGTAATGTGGGGAATATACGGATTCACCTTTGCCCTGTTTGGCCTCAACATTGCCTTGTCATATTTGAAATCTGGTTGGTTTACAATCTAAAAAATACCTAAAGAATCATTAATGAAAAAAACTTAGTTGATTTCATGAATTGTGATAGATGTGAAAATCCTGCAGCTTATACAAGAAAATACTCTGGGGAAAAACTTTGTTCGCAATGTTTTTCAAAGTCAATTGTAAGAAAAACTGCAAAAACTATTTCAAAATAT
>CALFHG010000233.1 GCA_937875805.1 uncultured Nitrosopumilaceae archaeon | reverse complement strand
TGGAATTTTAAAACAATTCCTAGTTGATACTAACTGGTCTGACTTGGATTATCTTATTGTTGATCTTCCTCCTGGCACTGGTGATATTCCATTAACACTTGCACAAACAATTCCAATTACTGGAATCCTTGTTGTTACAACACCACAAGATGTTGCAAGTCATGTTGCAGTAAAAGCAGTTTCAATGTTTGAAAAACTAAACGTTCCAATTATTGGAGTTGTTGAAAATATGTCTCATTTTATTTGTCCAAATTGCGATGACAAACATTACATTTTTGGTGAGGGTGGTGCAAAGAAAATCAGTGAACAATTCAATATGCCATTTTTAGGTGAAATCCCATTAAACGCTGGAATCATGGCAGGATCTGATTTAGGAAAACCAATCATGATTACTAATCCTGATTCTCCAAGTGCAGTTGCTTTTAGAAAAAGCGCAAAAAATATTGCAGCACAATGTAGTATACTTGCAGCCAAACTTCGAGATGAAATGGAATCTGAGAGCACTGGTGAAGAGCCAGCACCAGAGGCAAGTATCAACTAGTTTCGATTCCTGTGAAATTACCAAATTCATTAAGAGAACAAATGAAAACCCCTTTGGGGATACTCTTGCCTGAAAGTCAAGTTGACAAAAGCAACATCGAAAAATATCTCTCTGATAATTCGTATATCATTACTGTTGGTGATAGAACTACAGAAAAAATGATTAACTTTGGTTTAATTCCATCATTACAAATTATTGATGGCCTGGAGAAAAGGGAAAAAAGAGAACCACCAAAGTTAGATAATGCAACTGAGCTAACTGTAGATAATCCTGCAGCAGAAATAACTCCTCAAAGCATTGCTATGATTAAAAAAGCATTTACTCTACAAAACCCTGTTAGGCTTTTTGTAAATGGGGAGGAGGATCTTTTGGTGCTACCAGTATGCATCCATGCACCTGAAAATGCAGTTGTTTTGTATGGTCAACCAAATCGAGGACTAGTAATAGTGAGAATAACTCCAGAAATTAGAAATAAAGTAGAAACACTACTTGATTTAATGGAATAATTGGGGAGTGATGAGACGGTGGCTGTATGATTTGGTGATTACCCCACTTAACCTTCTGACCTCATTAATTCATAATTTTATAGAATCAAAATACACCAAATTTTACACAACTATTGACATGTCCAGATAAACATAGATTTCATAATCATTAATTGTGAAACTTGATCCTGAACTGACTTTACAAATTTTAGAAAAAGTTGGAATTTACTCTAATCGTTTTTCAATTGCTGAACCTAAAATTCTCTTAACTACAAAAGAAGTATTGGATGCTCCAAAAGAGATGACTGAAGGTAGGCGAACGTCTGCTTACAAATACTATGGAGTATCATATTTACAACATAATCTTGTATTTCTAAATGTAAGAAAAATTCCGGATGAAAAGACTTTGGAGAATACTCTAGTTCATGAATTAATTCACATGCGATTTCCATATCTTGCTCATGGTAAAAGATTCAACAAATTAGTAAGACAAGGATTAAGGGGAAAATCGTTCCCTCCTTATCGAAAAAGAAACAAGATTCACGCTATTTGATTTATATTTCCCAGATTTGGGCAAGCAAAGTATACTTATGGAAATTCCAGAAATTCTGCCATTTATTGCAGCAATTACATCATTTTTAGTCGCTGGTGGATTGGTATTTTGGATTATGAAACAACCTGCAGGAACCAAAGAGATGATGGATATTTCAAATGCCGTCAAAGAAGGTGCTGCAGCATTTTTGAAAAGAGAGATGAAAATTATTATTCCTGTCGCAATAGCACTTACTGTAATTATTGGTGTATTCCTTAATTTTTCAAATGCCATTGCATTTGCAGTGGGTGCAACATTATCTGCAGTTGCCGGAGTTATCTCATTAAAAATTACAGTAAAAGCAGCAGTTAGAGCCGCAAATTTGAGTGGTTCTGGACTTGGAAAGACCTTTGCTATGGCTTTTAGAGGCGGGGCTACAGTTGGCCTTGCAGTTCCAGCAATGGCTCTAGTTGCAATTACTGGTCTTTATCTAATTTGGCCTGACCCAATCACCATTGCAGGTGTAGGAATTGGAGCAAGTCTAATTGCATTATTCATTAGAATCGGAGGCGGTATTTTCACAAAGGCTGCAGACATGGGTGCTGACTTGGTCGGTAAAGTTGAGGTAAATATTCCTGAAGATGATCCACGAAACCCTGCTACTATTGCAGATAATGTCGGTGACAATGTTGGTGATGCAGCAGGAATGGGCTCTGATATTTATGAATCTTATATTGTTACAATTCTTGCAGCATTGTTAATTGCAGCATTAATCGGTGCACCAAACTTTTTCCTTTATCCAATACTAATTGGTTCTTCAGGAATGATTGCATCAATTATCGGTGTTGTAATTGTTGGCTCAAAAAATGTTACAGATGTTATGAAGCCGCTTAATCGTTCATTTTACGTTTCAGCATCAATTGCTATAGCACTAAACTATGCCTTTATCATGTATTTCATTGGAGATTCTGCAACGTCATATGCTCTGTTTGGCTCTACTGTTATTGGTGTCATTCTTGTTCCTGTGATTCAAAAAATTACTGATTACTATACTAGTTACAAACAAAAACCAGTTCAAGAAATTGCAGACTCTGCAAAATGGGGTTATGCATCATTAACATTAATGGGAATTATCAAAGGCATGCAATCTACTGGACCATTTATGATTGCACTAGTAATTGCAATTATGGTATCTTACAGTATCGCATCTGGTGCTGCCCCTGAAGGTGCAGACCCAGTACTCTATGGAATATTTGGTACTGCAATGACTGCAATGGCAATGTTGAGTTTAGCAGGAATCGTTCTAAGTATTGATGCATTTGGTCCAATTGCAGATAATGCAGGAGGAATTGTTGAAATGACGAAAATGGGTGAGGAAAATCGTAAAGTTACTGATGAAATTGATGCTGTAGGAAATACAACAAAAGCTGTTACCAAAGGCTTTGCAATTGCCAGTGCTGCATTAGCTGCCTTGGCTATGATTCAGGCATTTCAATTTGAAGCAGCACATGTTTTCGCAGGTGTTCTAGTATTAGATTATAGTTTAACAAATCCATCAATCATAGTTGGATTACTCATTGGTGGTTTGATTCCATTTATCATTACGGGTCAACTGATCAACGGTGTATCCCGTGCTGCAGGAAAAATGGTTGATGAGGTTAGACGTCAATTCAAAGCCGATTCTGGAATTCTTGCAGGAACCTCAAAACCTGATTATGCTAAATGTGTAGATATTGCTACTGTTGCATCAATTAGAGAACTATGGAAACCAGCTATCGTTGCAATTCTTGCTCCAATCCTTTTAGGAATTTTACTAGGTCCAACTGCAGTTGCAGGATTATTAATGGGTGCAGTAGTAACTGGAATTTTACTAGCATATCACTTGGCAAACACTGGTGGTGCATGGGATAATGCAAAGAAACTAGTTGAAATGAAGGGCGAAAAAGGTTCTGAAGTTCACAAAGTTGCAGTTGTCGGTGATATTATCGGTGATCCTTACAAAGACACAGCAGGTCCAGCACTTAACACAGTTATCAAATTACTAAATACAATTGCAATCGTGTTTGTATCTGCATTTGTTGCAATATTTGCTATCTAATCTTCTACGATTAGTGTCATATCTAATTCATCAATTTGATCTTGAATTGCTTTTCTCAAAGTAATATCATGAGTATCGCAGAATTTGAAATAGTTATCAGATGTTTGGAAACATCCACAAATCCATTTTGTTTTCTTTTCTCCTTCTACTGTCCACTTTGAATATTTGTTTTCAGACATGTTCATTCTAAATTATTCAATCTAAAAAATATGATCATAAATAAAAAGGAAAAAATGTTTAAGGACAGCCTTCCATTTTCTGGATAAAATAGCCTTTTTCCTTAATTGCCTGTTCAACAGGCTCTGGTGCTCCTTGTGAATGACAGAATGTACATTCGTTTGTAGTCATTTCTGATTCTCCTTCACCGACGGATTGTAACCACTCTTTACCATATGTGATGGCTTTGTCGTGGTCTTTTTCACCAGTAATTACATCAAAGTGCATGGTGTGACCATCTGCTGCTTTGACATAGGTGTCGTATACGTGAATTTCCATAAATCTAATTAAAAAAAGGGATATTTAATTCAAAATAATTCCAAAATGAATATTTTATCACTTAAAAAATTCTTCTGATGACTGGCAATGCCTAAAATTTCAATACTTTTTCAAAAATGGGGTTCTTTTCTTTAATTTTTACAGATGATATTATTTCAGAAATCATTCTTGATGCTAAATGCGATGTGTTGTCATGAATGTCAAATGCAGGACAAACTTCCATAATGTCCATTCCTAATATTCCATCATGTGTAATATTTTTTAGAAGTATGGATGCTGTGATTGGATTTAATCCCATAGGTACAGGAACAGAAACCCCTGGTGCAAAAGAAGGATCTATACAGTCCATATCAAATGATACGTAGATGTTTTTTCCTAATTTTGTAAGGATGTCATTAATTATTTGTTTAAATCCATAAAATTGGATATCTTCTGGTGAAAAAACAGATATCCCATATTTTTTTATGTTTATAATTTCTTCTAACTCTGGACTACGAATTCCAACCATGACACTTGATTTTGGATTTATGTATGGAAGGCAGTCATATACCACAGAACCATAAAAATTTCTCGTAGAAGAAAGAAAATCTGGATGAGCATCAAAATATACGAGAGAAATAGGCCCACGTTTTTTTCCTAACTCTTTGATAATTTCGGCAGTCAAAG
>CALFHG010000232.1 GCA_937875805.1 uncultured Nitrosopumilaceae archaeon | reverse complement strand
AATTGTTTCAGATATTCTTCAAGTGGATGATTCTGGAAATGTAAAGTATGAGTATCCAACCACACAAAATACACTAAAAGGAACATACACATTAATTGCAACTCAAGAGAAACACAAAGAATTCATTTATGCAGGAATTGGACAATTACCTACAATTCCAGTGAACTTGGAATTTGATAAGATGAATTACAAAACAGGTGATAATGCAGTCATCACACTATCAGGAAAAGCATCTGAAATTATTAATTTGTTAATTATTGATCCTTCTGATAAACCAAAAGGGGATGCAGTGTCAATTACATTACAGCCAGATGGAAGGGGCACACACACACTAAATCTAGAAGGATATACTTCAGGAGTATACACAGCAGTAATTAGTAAAGGAAACGACAAGAGTGCAGAAATTTTTACAGTAGGTCTGCAAACAGGTTCTGGCGAAATTGAAATCAATACTACAAAAATAGGATATCAGCCAGGAGATCCAATACTAATTTTGGGCGATACAGGTCCCAATGTTCTTTTAACTCTAACACTTTTGGATCCAGACGGAAATAAGATTAAAGTTAAAGAGGCATTTTCAAATAAAGATGGAAAAATTTCAGAGAGTGGATTTAGAGTTCCTTCAGATGCAAACGCAGGAGTTTGGATATTAAATGCAAAAAGTGGTTCAAACTTTGATAATGTTGAAATTCAGATTATGACATCCATAATTGAAGGAATGACTGTATCAGTAGAATCAGGAGGAAACATTCCAGGTGTAGGAGATACAATTGTAATCAAAGTATTTGGGGCAAAACAAAATGTGACAATCGATATTATATCAGAATCAGGAGAAATTATTGGTGAAATAGAGGGCGTCATCACAAGTGCTGGAATAATTGATCAGATATGGCCAATTCCTAAAGAGACTGAACCTGGAATATATACAATTAAGGTAGAAACTCCAACAGATTCAGCAGAAACCACTTATGAATTAGAATACTAAGTTCAAACAATTTTATTTCACCTCATCTGCTTGAATATCATGAATCTTAAGGACAAAATAGCAGATTTTCCAAATTTCCCTAAAAAAGGAATTTTATTTAGAGATTTTAGTCCAATTTTAAAAGATCCATCAGCATTATCTTATGTAGCAGATGAATTTTCAAAACATTTCCATCCAAAAGATATTGATATTTTTGCAGGAATAGAATCAAGAGGATTCATCCTAGCCTCAATTTTAGCCTCAAGATACAACAAAGGAATGATAATGATTAGAAAAGTAGGAAAATTACCTGGAAAAACTACAAAATTAGCATATACAATTGAATATGGAAAAGACACTATAGAGATACAAAATAACATCATCAAAGAGGGTGAAAAAATACTCATCTGTGATGATTTACTTGCGACAGGTGGAACAGCAAAGGCATCTGCAAAACTAATTGAAAAAGTAGGAGGAAAAATTGTAGGATTTGCATTTATTATTGAACTAGTTGATCTTGAAGGAATCAAAGGAATTAGTAAATACAATTGTAAATCATTGGTGAAATATTAATGGAAAAAGATGTTGAAATAGGAATTTTTGGTGGAACCGGAATTTATGATTCAGGTCTACTTGAAAATGCACAAGAAGTAGATATGGATACACCATATGGTAAACCTTCAGATACAATTACTATTGGAACTTTTAAAGGAAGAAAAATTGCATTTCTTCCAAGACATGGAAAAAAACACACCATCCCACCACATAAAATTAATTTTAAAGCAAATATCTGGGCATTTAAAGAATTAGGAGTTACAAGGATCATTGCACCATCAGCAGTTGGAAGTTTGAAAGAAGAATTAGCACCAGGTCACTTTGTATTACCAACACAATTCATAGATTTTACAAAATCTAGAGATGGTTCATTTTCAGAAAACGGCAGGGTGATACATATCTCAGTAGCTGATCCATTTTGTCAAGAACTACAATCATCAATTATTCAGGTAACTGATGAACAAGGTTTGAATATCCATAAAGATTGTACCTATGTCTGCATAGAAGGACCGCGTTTTTCAACCAAAGCTGAATCAAAATTTTATAGAACCACAGGAGCAGACATTATTGGAATGACACTTGTTCCAGAATGTCAACTAGCAAGAGAAGCACAGATGTGTTATGCTTCAATTTCTACAGTTACAGATTATGATGTTTGGGCAGATAAACCTGTTACAGCAAAAGAAGTTATGGAGACACTTTCAAAGAACGTAGAGAAAACAAAAAAAATACTAACAGAGTTAATTGATAAAATTCCTAAAACAAGAAGTTGTTCTTGTGCAAAGGCATTAGAAGAAGCAGAATTTTAATCATCAACAAATGACTCTTTTGTGAGTCCTTCTGGAAGTGTCAAATCACCTTGAAGTAAACTTCTCTGAAGTAAATCTATCACCTCATCAACATCATAACCTAATTTTTCTAATTCTTTCTCAGTAATTTGAGAAAGTTTTGCACCAACATTTTGTCCACCTATCCTGCCAAATGCAATAGCAGTAAAACGAAAGTCATTTTCATCTATTGTAAATTTGCCAGTAATCTTTGCAGCCATTTGGCTCCCGTGGATATTATTAATGTGAACTTTAAAATCCATTTCAGAGATTAAATTTCAACAGCTTTGTTAACATTGTCATCAATTAGAAAACTCCAATGTTTATCATCTTCAATTTTGAAATCATTAATCTTTAATGGAATTACTTTTTCATCAAGACATTCATGTTTTATTTCTCCGTTTTCTTTTAATTTAACTAATTTCCATTTGTATTTTCCTTGTTGTAATTTACACACTGTTACTGCCCATTTTGCATCAGCATCGATTTTTGGCATCCCTACTGTTTCAGCAATTTCTTCAATACCAAGTTGTTTTTCTTCACAGAATTTTTTCTTACAAACTCCACATCTCCAAACATCAACAGATCCTATGGTTTTTTCGTCAACATTGATGTTAATCACACCAAAATAGACTGGCTGATGCTTGCAGGTATCAGTATCAATACTCAATGTTGTTCACCAATTTTTGGTATTATTTAGTTCTTGCATCATCATATGGTTTTTCTAAAATTACCCCGATATTATCAACAATTTTGTTTCGTTTAAATTCAATATTTTCTCGCTCGCACATCTTTCTGTACATGTTTACTGCTGTAAATCGAGGATGCATGGCCTCAAATTCCATAGGAGTGATATCAATAAAGGCGCCAAGTGTCATTAGATCTTTTGATGCTTTTTTTGCCTCATCAGTGGAGATCTTTAGTTTTTTAGCGATGATTTCAGACGACATTTTACCATAACATGTAACTAACAAAAAAACTTGGGCCTGAATAGAATCTAAATGAATTTCAGATACAAGATCATTTTTAATTCCAGAATAAGACATTATTCTTAAAATGAATTAAAACAACATAAAACATGATCTATACATCTATTTTTTGACTAGAATTTTTTTAGAAATTTTCAAAGAAAACCCCATTGCAATAAAATGAATTACTGCTCCTAAAATTGCAGCATAAATCAAATTATCCAAAACAATCCAAGAAATAAGAAATGCCAGGACTGATGGGACCGTAATTATGACTGCAATGACTGTTCCTCTTAGAGCAACCTCACGAATTGAAAGTTTAGATTGTTTGTTATCAGACAATTGATAAAAATTTTAAAGATGCTAATAAAAACCAAAGATTAGTCAGAAAATATTGTCCTAATTTTGTACGTTAATTTTTAATTTAAAAACGGCATCAAATTTTTAGTTCAACACCGCAATGGAGTTTAGAGATTTGAACTATAATTTAACATAGGAAATACTGACTTTTTCTTTTAATTGTTGACTTTAACATTCAAGTCCACAGGCTAGAGTCATTTTTGGAGATTAATCTATATTTTTAGTAAAAGAAAGGGATGATTGTTCAAATCCTAAATGCATGTAGAATTGATGAGCGTCTTTTCGTTGATTTCCAGATTCTAATCTAATTCTATGACAGTTTTTCTCTTTTT
>CALFHG010000231.1 GCA_937875805.1 uncultured Nitrosopumilaceae archaeon | reverse complement strand
ATGAAACACTAACTTCTGATTATTTACTAATTTATGAATTGACAAAAGAAATTGAATCATTACTAAAAACTCCATTTATCTTGGAAATTGAATCCATTATTTCTTTACCTAGTAGTGTCTAGATAACATTTGAAATTTAATTATTTCTCATCTATGACTGGAACATTAGCACAAAACTAATTCTCTTTCCGATAAATTAACTGCCTTCTATCCTAAGATGAATCTATAAATAGAATTTAAAAGTGGAAAGTCTGTGCCAGTAGACCCTGTATGTGGAATTGAACTTGATGAATCTTTAGCATTGATTCATGATCATGATGGGAAAAAAGTCTATTTTTGTTGTTCTGGCTGTAGACGAATTTTTCTAAAAAAGCCTCGAAAATATAGAAAAAATATCTAGATTGGAAACGCGCCACACATTCTACAAAATTTTGATTTTCCTACATGATGTTTACAATATGGACACACTTCATCTGATTTAGAATCTACAGGTGTTCCAAATAATTTTTTGAAAATTTCATAATAGTGCATTGATTCTCTACTTCTAATGATTACTCTATCTGTTTTCTCCACTGACAATTTTTTCTCAACAAACTGTTCTTCACCTATAATTGAATCAAACAAATTTGTCAACCCTGCAGTTCCTGATCCTTCTTGCATTGGTGATTTCTCTCTCCATGCAATTTGGTGTGGGATGTGTTTTTCAAATGTTTTTCGTAAAATCCACTTCCCCTGTCTTTTACCCTTCTCTTCTCTCACTTTTAGACTAACTGGAATTTCTTCAGCTAATTTTATTACATTTTCATTTAGAAAAGGTGATTCTATAGTTACTCCTAGTGCTTTTCCTATCTTTTGTGTGGGAAAATGCATAATTGAACATATTCTTTTAATTTCTGTTGTCAATTCTTCTTCTGATTTGTTTATCAGGAAACTATACCCTGCAAATAATTCATCAGCTCCATCCCCTGTAATGACTGATTTTTCCCCATTTTTTTTTGCCCATTTGATTGCTAAATACATTACAACATTATTACGAATTTCAATATCGTTAAAGTTTTTTAAAATTTGTATTGTTCCTTCTATTGCTTCTAGAATTTCCTCTGTTCTGACATTGTAAATAGTCAATGGCAATTCCATTTCTTTTGAAATCATTTGGCAATACGTAAGATCAGTTGATACAAAATCTTCTGCAATTATTGCCACTGTGTTTGGTTTTCTTGATTTTAAGAAATGTGCAATTATAGAACTATCTAATCCT